>JBOGJZ010000253.1:0-16498 GCA_050745645.1 Terriglobia bacterium
GCCCTTGCGCTACACGATCGCCCCGGCGCGCAACCTCAAGCATGACCGGAAAGAGCGCGGCAATTTCGCCCGGAGTCCACTCGCGCCCCGCCACCTGCGCGATACTCCTAAGCTTCAGAGTCTTTGAGAGCGCTTCCCGCAGCGCCGTTTTGGGGCCGCAGCCGTCCATATCATTCAGCGCGGCCGCCACCGCCTTTCGCCCCAAATCGTAGCCCGACCCGGCGTCATCGAAAACCGATCCCCAGCCGCCTACACGAACCGTACGCCCGCTGCGATCTCTACCATAAGCGATGGATCCGGTGCCGGAGATCACTACAATTCCCGGCTCCTTGCCGAATGCGCTTTGTAAGGTGATTGCGGCATCGGTGGTCAAAAGAAAATGCGGAGCGAAGATCGCGCTGCGCAATGCCGTTATAATCTTCCGGCGGACCGGGGAGCGATCAACGCCTGCCACTCCCGCGCATAGTGCAGTCACTTCCCGCGCGCCCACGCCCGCTTTGCGCAATGCGCCTAATGCAGCATCCACAAGCTCTTTTTGTGAAGCTGCTATCCCGGTCTTGAGAGGATTTGAAGCCGCTGCTTCCGCGCGAGCACAGACATGCCCATATTCGTCAGCGAGCCAAGCGGTGGTGCGGCTCCCGCCTCCGTCGATGCCGATAAAATAGCGGGGTTGGGAACGTGCTTGAGGTTTGGCTGGAACAGCCTTCTTGGATGTCATTCCGGGCGGAACGAAGAATGGTCAACGGAAATGATTTGAGCAGCCTCTGTCAGGTTGATGAAAACCGTTCCGGAACCGTGTCATTCCGAGCCGATTCGCTCCTATTCGAATCGCTCTGAGCGGAGCGAAGAGGCTCACGGTAAACTCCGCGAGGAATCTCGGTCTCCAAACAAATTACTTACGAGATTCCTCGTCACCTGTGGTTCCTCAGAATGACAGGGTGGGAGACTTTTTCAGCAGCCTCTATACCTGCACCTTGCTCAGCAACTCGGCGTATTTTTGTTCACGCTCTGTCTGGTCGAGGCCGAGGTGTTCTTCCATCACCTGTGTGGTGTTCATGGAGCAGAACTTGGGTCCGCACATGGAGCAGAACTTGGCGTCCTTGTAATAGTCGTCCTGAAGCGTCTCATCGTGCATGGCGCGCGCCGTATCCGGATCCAGAGACAGCTCAAACTGCTTGTTCCAATCAAACAGGAATCGCGCGTAAGAGAGAGCGTCGTCGCGGTCGCGCGCGCCCGGACGGCGCCGCGCCACGTCGGCAGCGTGCGCAGCGATCTTATAGGCGATGATGCCTTGGTGGACGTCCTGCTTGTTGGGCAGGCCGAGGTGTTCCTTCGGCGTGACGTAGCAAAGCATGGAAGCGCCGTGCCAGCCGATCATCGCCGCTCCGATGGCGGACGTGATGTGGTCGAATCCGGGAGCGATGTCGGTGACGAGCGGCCCCAGCGTATAAAAAGGCGCTTCGTGGCACAGCTCCATTTCCTTGTCCACTTGCAGTTTGATCTGATCCATTGGGATGTGTCCGGGACCTTCGATCATCACCTGCACGTCGTATTCCCACGCCTTGCGGGTCAGCTCGCCCAGTGTTTTTAATTCGGCAAACTGCGCGGCGTCGCTAGCGTCGGCGATCGACCCGGGGCGCAACCCGTCGCCCAGAGAAAACGAGACGTCGTATTTCTGAAAAATCCTGCAGATATCTTCAAAACGCTCGTAAAGGAAATTCTCGCGGTTATTCTCTACCGACCACTGCGCCATGATGGCTCCGCCACGGCTGACGATACCGGTGATGCGATGGCGGGTCAATGGGATGTGCTCTCGCAGGACCCCGGCATGAATGGTCATGTAATCCACGCCTTGCTCAGCCTGCTCCTCGATGACTTCCAGCATGATTTCCGGCGTCAAGTCACGCACGCGCTTCACACGGCTGAGAGCTTCATAGATAGGCACCGTGCCGATAGGCACGGGGCTTGCCCGCAAAATGGCCTCGCGCGTTTCGTGAATCTCGCCGCCCGTCGAGAGATCCATCACCGTGTCAGCGCCGTACTTCACCGCCGTGCGCAGCTTTTCCACCTCTTCGCTGATGTTGGAAGTGACGGCGGAATTGCCGATGTTGGCGTTGATCTTGCAGCGGGAGGCGACGCCGATCGCCATCGGTTCAAGTTCGGTGTGCCGGATGTTAGCGGGGATGATCATGCGGCCTCGGGCAACTTCCGAGCGTATGGTCTCCGGAGAAACTTTCTCACGCCGGGCGATATATTCCATCTCCTCGGTGACCAAGCCCTGGCGCGCGTAATGCATTTGCGTAACGATAGGACCGGTGCGCTTGCGCACCCACTCGCTCCGGATTGCGGCTCCCATGTTTTTTCCTCCGCTCATTTACCTGTTATCAGTATGATTTCACGGTCCTCAGTTTACATCCTGCTATCACTCTTCGCAAGAAACGCGCCGGGAGCGGCCGTGTGGCCTGCAACGCGTGCCGCGTTGGCCTCCTATTGAGTGCGTCGCACCCTTCCAAAGCGCGTGAAGTCATAACTGGAATCCAGTTCAATGACCCGTAACCAGGCGCGCACTGTGTCGTCTGTCTCGCCGAGCTCCGCGAAGCAGAAGCCAAGCGCGTGATGGACGAAAGCATCCTGCACGCGGTAGGCGAGGGCTTCCTCGTACGCAGCGCGCGCGCCGGCCCAGTTGCCGAAGTGAATGCATTGATACCCGCGTTCGCACGCGCCGGCCCAGAGCTCGAATCCTGCTCCCGGCTGAGAGATTGGCGACTCCGCTTTAAGAGCGAGCAGTTTACGGGCGCACTCGATCAAGTTGTCTCGGGCCGGCGAACCCTCAAAGATCGCAACGGACTGCGCCAACTCACGGACCACATGATTGAGGTCTTGAGCGGTGGGATCAGGGAGATAAAGCAGCTTGAGGGCGTTACGGTAGTGTTCACGGCTCTCGAGTAGTGATTCCGTCTTAATCAGGAACTCTTCGGCCTTGGCCTGGTCCGGGTCCACGTCCAGAGCGTGGCGATAGCACGCAGCGGCCTGCTCCAACTGGCCGGTAGACCCGTAGGCGTGACCCAATAGAACGTGGGTCATGGCATGCGCTGGCATCGCGGATCGAGCGCGACTCAACGCCTCCACAGCCAGGTCCGGCCGGCGCGTTTCGAGATAGCAGACACCCAGGTTTCTCCATGCCTCGCCGTTTGCTTGATCGTCCGCTACAACGCCGCTCAGTATCTCAATAGCCCGGGGAAAATCTGCCCGGCTGATCGCCTCACTCGCCTGCCGCAGATTTTCCTGGATGTGATCGCTCAACACAGCCTCGCTACTCTTCGGGTCTGCCGCTGCTAAAAGTCACACTGGCAGTTTACCTTGCCGAATGGCCTGAGGATGGTGCAACTCGTAAAGCCGCCTCTACATCATCAAACCGATGAGCCACCACCAAAAAGTGCGCGGTATTGGTCAGAGTTCAGTGGTGGCGTGTTTGCGGTGGCGACGTTCTGATCAACGTGTTCCAGGCTGCTCATGCCCACGAGAGCGGACGTAATGCCCGGCGTCGAGCGCACGAACTGCAGCGCCCGTTGCGCATCGGTGGCAAGCAGCGGAAAACGCCGCGCGAGATCCTGGGGAATCCCGCTAGTGAGCTGACCCTGCAAGAGGCTGGCGCTGGCAAACACCATGAGACCCTGACCGCTAACCCTGCGAAGGAAGGGAACAAGCTGCGCGTCCATACTCTGAGTCGGGGTCACGAGGGCCTCAGGCATGGCTAGGTTAAACGGAAGCTGAACAGCACGGAAGTGATGCCCCAATCCGCCGGCCATCTCTGCCGCAGCCAACACCTGATTTAGATCCACGGCTTCAGCGGACTCCGGCGCAACGCGGTAGGCATTCCAGCTAGCCGTCCCGTAAAACCGGATCTTTCCTGCCGCCACAGCTTCCTCCAGGGCAACGAAAGCGTCCTTCAGAGTGCGGTAGAAGGCCGGGCGGTCCCTCCGGCTCAACTGCGTTTCAGGATTGTGCAGGTAATAGAGGTCGATGGTCTCAAGCCCGAGGTTCCTGCGGCTGACGTCAACTTGATGCGCCAGATATTCAGGCGTCATGACGTGACAGTCAGCCGCCACGTCCTGCTCCCGGGCAAGTCCGGACCGGATGACTTGATCGTAAAAGTAACTCGATGGGTCGTCTGGAGGGCTACCGTCAAAAGTCAGGAAACCGCCTTTTGTGGACACGAACAACTCGTCGCGCGAAAGTCTGCCTTGCTTGATTAGCAATGCAATGGCCTGGCCGACTGACCGCTCACTTCTCTGGTGCCGGTAGTTCACCGCGGAATCGATTACGTTAATTCCTCTATCTATGGCTCGCGCCGCCGCATCCTGGTAGCGCGTGTCGTAGTCGGAGTCCGCTTCTCCCAGGTAAGTCCCAAGTCCGAGAGAAGAGAGCCACAGCCCGTGCGCCTGACGGAAGTGGCCCGGAAGACGGCTGGCAAAACGGCTGCGATAACGGGCTGTTCCCTGCTCCGTCGCATACCCTGTAATGAACATCATCACGCCCCCTTGAGCGGAACGGATCCCGGCATTTCGGCCCGCTGCGCTTCCTGTTCGCTTGCCCGCACCAGAAAAATCGGGATTTCAGCGGCGTGCCGCACCCTCGTTATTGTGGCGCCATAAATCACGTCGTATAGCAGGCGATGACCGTGCGTTGCCATGGCAATGAGATCACAATGTTCCTCGCGCGCCGCCTTCAGAATCTCTTCGGCAGGTTTACCCGCTGAATGGCGGGCCGTCACACTAAAACCTTCGTTCTGCAATTCCGCCTCCACAGCGCCAAGGTAGGCGCGATCTCCCTGCATCTCTTCTGAATCCGTGAGATTCAGATCCTTTTGCCACTGAGCCTTCCAACCCGTCGAGACGTGCAATAGAAGAATCTGCGCATGTGTAAGGCGGGACATCTGCTTCACATAGGAAAGCAAAACCGCGTCGGCGCGGCTATGGTCCAGCGCGACAAGGATTTTCTTGAACATATCCAAATCCAGCCGCTCCTTTCCCGAGGCAGTCAGGACTTTCCCGCAACCTGTCAGGCGCGAAAAATCAGCAACAGGAGATAGGCGTTCAGGGCGGCGATGAGTATACCCACCGCCCAAGCCACGCCTTTCATTGTCCGCGAATTGGCAAACTCGCCCATGATCTTCCGGTCGCTCGTGATCGCAATCAACGGAAAAACCGCAAATGGCAACTGCAAGCTCAACACCACTTGGCTCAGAATAAGCAATTTCGCCGTGCCGGTCTTGCCATAGAGAGCCACGACGATGATGGCGGGCACGACCGCAAGCATCCGCGTCAACAGCCGCCGCAGCCACGGCGCCAGCCGGATGCTGAGAAAGCCCTCCATCACTACCTGCCCGGCTAGCGTACCTGTGAGCGTCGAGTTTTGTCCGGAACAGAGCAATGCCAAGGCAAAGAGCAGGCTCGCGGCCGGAACGCCTAACAGCGGTGAAAGGGTGTGATAGGCATCCTGAATTTCCGCCATTTGCCGCAGGCCGTGACTGTAAAATGCCGCCGCCGCCATGATGAGTATGGCGGCGTTGATCAGAAATGCAAAATTGAGCGCAACAAAGCAATCCAGAAAATTGTACCGGATGGCCGTGCGTATCCCTTTCGGGGTATGCTCTATGGCGCGAGTTTGCACGAGCGATGAGTGAAGATACAGATTGTGAGGCATTACCGTGGCGCCTAAAATCCCGATGGCGATGTAGAGCATATCCCGGTCTTTGAAAAGCTGCGTGGTTGGCAGGAAGCCCTGCATTACTCCTCCAAGGTCCGGTTTTGACACCAGAATTTCCACCAGGTAACAAAGACCGATCGTGCCGATCAGGACCAGAACGATGCCCTCCAGATAGCGGAACCCGCGGTGCTGCAGGTAAAGAATCGCCAGCACATCGAAAGCAGTCAGGCAAACGCCCCAGAGCAGGGGAATATGGAAAAGGAGGTTGAGGGCGATGGCAGAGCCTATGACTTCCGCGAGATCACAAGCGGCAATGGCGATCTCACAGAAAACCCACAGGACTAGCGTCGTGCGGCGTGAATAACGGCTGCGGCATGCCTGGGCCAGATCCCGCTGCGCCACGATCCCCAGGCGCGCCGCAAGAGCTTGCAGCAGGATGGCGATTAAATTTGAAAGCAATAGGATGAAGAGTAACCGGTAAGCAAACTGAGATCCGCCCGCTATGTCTGTAGCCCAATTTCCTGGATCCATGTAGCCCACCGCCACCAGGAAGCCCGGACCCGAAAACGCCAGCAGCTTTCTCCAAAAACCGGCATTGCCAGGCACCGGCACGGAACGGTGCACTTCCGGCAGGGATGGCAACGCGCCGGTATTTTCGAGGGGTGGGGATGACCGGAGATTCATAAGTGTGGTCCACGTATTGTGCCACAACAGGCCGGACTAAAGGCCTCAACAGGCTTTACCGCTGAGAGTTGATGAAAATACCGGCAAGCGTGTCATTCTGAGAAGCCGAAGGCGGTCCTGAGCGGGGTGAAGGGCTCAGCACGACAACAGATCGGGATATTTCAACAACCTGCCGAGACCTGCGCAAGCCGGTGCTCCAGAATCAAATCTTCGCTGAAGTTTAGAATCTTGAGGCGCTTCGGTGACATCACTCCCAACGCGGCGCGAGGAATCAATCCCACGATTTCAGTCTCACGCACCTCAACTCCAAACGCCTGCGCCTGCTCGGATGCCGCTTTAAAAACCACGCTGAGTGGAGTGACTTCATAATCGGTCAGAGTCATGGAAACCTGCGCCTGACTCCTGCTTTCCAGGAACAGCCCAAGGGCCTTAACGCACGCGAGGCCGCCACTCGATGCGCGAATGGCGCGAGCGATGCGGCGGGCGATTTCTACGTCATCGGTATCGAGGTTGAAATTGCAAGCGATCAGCGCCTTGCGCGCTCCAATCGCCACCGCCCCGGCGGTGGGATGCAGTTCCGCCTCGCCGAAGTCTGGATAGCGGTCCGGACGGTGACGCACGTCCTCACGGAGGCCCTCGAACTGCCCACGGCGCACCGCTGCCAAATCACGACGTTCGGAATGTAATGCGGCAGCCTCATAAAGATAGGCCGGTATGCGGAAACGGCGCCAAGTCTCTTCCGCAGTCCAGCGCGCGATGGGAACGCACTCTTCCAGGCTCGAACCAGCCAGCGGCGCGAAGGGCACAACATCCGCGGCCCCGATGCGAGGGTGAATACCACGATGCTCATTCAAATCGATCAACCCGGCTGCGCACCCGATTCCCCGAAGGGCCGCCTCGCCTACCCTTGACGCGCTCGCAGCAAAGGTGATGACAGAGCGGTTATGATCGGCATCCATTGTCACATCAAGTTCGTAAACTTCCGGTCCGGCCAAAATCGCCCGCGCAATGTCGCGCACTTTAGCGGAGTCGCGTCCTTCGCTGAAGTTGGGTACGCACTCAATCAGGTTCTGCATCGGCGGCCTTTGGACGCTCACCAGGCGGTTGCAGCAACCGCCCGGAGCTCATCAGGCTCCTTTGTCTCCTTCGCCGCTGGCTGGATCTGTACGCTGCGCCGCCGACGGCTCCATACGTCTTCAACCGGCGATTCGAGCGGTTGCCTGGCTGCTCAACAACCGTCATGGCCGTATTGGTTTTGATCTTAAGGCTCGCCGGCCCGTTTGGGGGTAAAGGCAGGCCGGGAAGGCCCTGTACGGACCCCTGGAAAGTCTCGCGCAATACAATGTCTTCTCGCAAGATTCTTCCATCCCCCAAAGCTACAATCGCCCGTCCATTCCCGTTCCCCGAGGCGCCGACTTCAAGAGTTATCCCTTCATTCTTAAGCAGCGCAAAGAGCCCAGGCGAAGGACCAGTGCCACGAACCGATTGGATAGAATTTGTAATGCCAAAAACGATTACACCAGCCTTCACGCCGCGATATCGAGTGACGCTTTCCAGGCGGTAAACGTCCTGATGGTCAGACGCGAGCGGAAAAACTTCGCCGAGCGTGGCGCTGCCCCACCTTTTCCAGGTCTCGCCTACTTGCACCGGGTGGTCCGGGTAGAGACCGTATCCACCCTCCTGGGAAAGCATCAACTTCAGCAACCAGTGAGCCATTTCCTTTTCGGGAGAACGCAAGTGGTTGAGTAGCGTCGCGGCTCCGGTGAAACCTAACAGTTTGCCCTGTGGTCCGTAGCGGGCCCTCAGCGTTGCCCCGGTAATCTCATGCGTAAGCGCGTTGTGCACCTCACGAGTCGTCGCGCGGGTGCGGCCAGACGGATCTGCAGTGACCGTAGTGACCAGATCGAACCCATCGAAGCGATCTTGAATTTCCGCCGATCTGTCTGGGCGCACTGCTTGCACCACCAAGGTGTTCTCCGGGCGGACCATCACAACGTCTGGAATGTCCGGCAAATAACTTTTGAGTCCGCCAACATTCGATCGCAGCGCGATGCGGGTTGTAGCCTCTGTCCGGTATACCATCCGGGCGCCAGGACGGTATCTGCGCACCAGATGGACCTTCTTTTTGCCTGAGTTGGCCGACAGGCTGACCGCTGCGCCTAATCCCATGAGCATTCCCCACCGTAGGTACAACCTGAGGCGTTTCTTGAAATGCATGGAAGAACCCAAACGTGCGGTTCAGGGATGATGTTTAGCCGGCTCGCCCTCTGGAAGCGTCATTTCGATACCGCTCCAGGCACTCCTTGGAGCAAAAATAGTGAATCTGACCTCGCCATTCGAGCCGGTGCGCCAACTCGGTGGAGACGAACATGCCGCAAACCGGATCACGCACGGCCTCGCCGTGCATGGCCTGCTTTTGCTCCTCCGGTCTCGATGAAAAAGGAGGGTGAGAAAAATGAGGCCTTGTTGGGCCGAAAAGACTTCGGACGGCAGGCGCGAGAACTCGCGCCACCACGGCGGCTATCACCAAATCCAAAATGATGTCCAGAAGGCGCGCCATCTAAGCCCTTAACTCTTTTTGAACTGTCATTCTGAGCCGGGATTCTTTCTTCGCCCCGTTCAAGGCCGCCTTCGGCTGCTCAAAATGGCATATTTGCACACTCTTTCACCGGGTTCCTGAGACTAACCCGTCAACCCGCCGGTTGCCTGGAACCGGTTGCCGCCTGATTGAGCAGCGCCTTTAGCCGCTCAATGTTCGGATAATTTGGGTTGACCGCATCGAGTTGCCGCCACGCCTTCTCAGCCGCACGGACGTCGTGAGCGCCCTCAAGATTCACCACGACCAGGTTGAACAGCGTCGCCTGGTGGCGTGGATCGATGCGCAGCGCCCGGTGCAACTCGTCCAACGCCTGGCGCGGCTCACCGAGATTGAAATAACAGGTCGCCATGTCCGTCCGAGCATCTACGTCCCGAGGACTCCTCTCCAGCACCTGCTGATACCACGGAATCGCCTCTGCAAAGCGCTTCCGGTCAAAGAGGAAGTTCGCCAGCTTCAAACGCGGCGCTAGATCCACCGGATTATGCGCGGCGGCATCCTTGAAAAATTGGATGACCTCGGCATCGCTTAAGCGCGGATGCCCCTTGGGAAGCTCCGATGAAAGATCGCCGTTTGAACCGTCCCCGGCCGTGCTCTGGGGGCTAGCCGTTGCGGATGGAATAGCGCCCGCAGCGGGTCTGCTTGCAGAGACTCTCCGAGCGCTATACACATAACCACCCAGAAAACCCGCGCCAAGGAAAACGAGAGCCGTAATGAGCGTCTCTTTTTTCACCGTCAAACCAAGCCGGCTGGTTCAGTCCGCAAAGCCGCTGCCGGACTAGTGCGGCGCTGTGTCTCACAAAGAGCCGGATGATCAAGTAACTCGTAGCGCCGGTATCCCTTCGCTGCGCTCAGGGCAGGCTCTGCCGGCCAAAGCCGCCGGAACAGCGGCGCTATAACGCAGCGTGCGTCACCAGATCTTGCACTGCTCCGCGGGCGGTCGCACCATCGCGTCACCCGGTTTACAGTTAAATGCGCGCGCGAAGGCTGGCGTATTCGATAGCGGGCCGATCACGCGCAATCGCGGGATGGGATGCGGGTCTGTTGAGACCAGCATGCGCGCAAACTGCGGGCGAACGTTGGCCGCCCAGATCTGCGCAAAGCTCAGGAAAAAGCGCTGGTCGGGAGTAAAACCATCGATCTTCGCATTCGACTTCGCCTCCGCCGTTCTTTGGAACGCCGCGTAGGCAATCGTCAGTCCGCCGAGGTCTGCAATGCTTTCACCCTCCACCAGTTTCCCATTCTCGTGCAGGCTGTCCTCCGCCACATAGCTGTCAAACTGTTTGACGATGCAGGAAGCGCGCTCATTGAAGCGATCGAGATCTTCCGGCGTCCACCAGTCGACGAGGTTGCCTTGAGCGTTGAACTGCCGGCCCTCATCGTCAAATCCATGCGAGAGCTCGTGGCCGATCACCGCTCCCATCGCGCCGTAGTTAGAAGCATCGTCCGCTTTGGCATTAAAAAACGGCGGCTGTAAGATGCCCGCCGGGAAGACGATCTCGTTCATCGAAGGATCATAGTAAGCATTCACGGTGGGAGGCGTCATCTCCCATTCCGAGCGGTCTACGGGTTTCCCGATCTTATTAAGCTCCCGGTGGAACTCAAAGGCTTCCGCCCGGAAGACGTTATCCACGTAGGATTCGCGGGTGATGTGAAGCGCAGAGTAATCCCGCCACTTGGTGGGATATCCGATCTTTTTCATGACGAGTTGCAGCTTAGCGAGCGCGTGCTTGCGCGTTGCGGGGCCCATCCAATCGAGTGTGGCAATATCGTCACGCAGCGCCGCGACGATATTATCAACCATCTTCAGCGCTCGCGCTTTGGCCTGCGGCGGAAACGTTTTCTGCACGTATTGCTTGCCGAGCGCCATGCCCATAGCCCCGTCAGCCGCTGCGACGCAACGCTTCCAGCGCGGAAGAACCTGCTGGGTACCCTGCAGCACACGCCCGTAGAATTCAAAGTTCGCATCGACAAAGGGCTTAGAAAGGTACCTCGCCGCCGCATGGATCAGATGCCAGCGCAGGTACGTCTTCCAATCGGCGAGCGGCAAGCCAGCGAGTTCCTCATTCATCTGTTTGAAGAAATCGGGCTGACCCACGTTGATCTCGTCCATCCCAAGATGGCCTGCCTCCCGGAAGTAGTTTTCCCAAGAAAAATCCGGCGTCAACAATCGAAGCTGCGCTAGATCCATCTTGTGGTAAACCGCCTTAGGATCCCGCATGGCGGCCGGTGTCATCGAGGCGTCAGCGAGGCGAGTCTCAAGTGCCGTCACCGTCGCGGCTTCCTTGGCGGCAACGTCCGGCCTGTCCCCCAGCAGCTCGAACATCTTCGCGACGTGCGCCACGTACTTGGCTCGAATCTGCTTGGACTTTGGGTCTTGTTTCACGTAGTAATCGCGGTTCGGCAGACCAAGACCACCCTGCTCGGCATCGCCGATCTCCATCTGGCTGTTTTTAAAGTCCTGCTCGGAGCTGAATTCAAATAGCGCGTCCACGCCTACCTTCTGCAGCCGCGCGATTTCCACCTCCAGGCTCGCCTTATCGTGAATCTGCGCGATACGGGCGAACTCCGGGGCAAGCGGCTTCACCCCATTGGCATCTACCGCTTTCTGGTCCATACAGCTTGCATAGAAGTCGCCGAGCTTCCGTTCATCTGAACCTGCTGGGGCGCTTTTATCCGTAGCGTCCTTCTCAAGAATCTGGCGCAGAATGGTCCGGTTCCGCTCCGCCAACTCGTTGAATTGACCCCATTCCGGATAAGCCGGGGGGATGGGATTGTTAGCCAGCCAACTTCCGTTAGCGTATTCGTAAAAATTCGTGCACGCAGCGGCCTTCGGGTCTATATCCCTTACATTAACGCCCGGGCTCCCGGATGGCGCCGCGGCTGAAATCGCACTTGCCGCGTCATTACCCGCGTCAGCCAAGGTAGAGCGATGAGAAGCGAATAGGACAGCGGCAGCAAACGCCAGCGCTCCAACACTTCCAACCGCCAGCCATCGAATCAAGTACCACATCGATCCCTACGCCTCCACGCCATAGTCCTAAATAAAGAGGCTATCACAACCGCGGCCTGCAATGTCTGGCGCGCCTATTCAGCAGGAATTGCGAACACACTCATTAGCGGGGCGTCGCGTCGGGCAAGCCTCCATCGACAGGGAGGGTTGCGCCTGTGGTAGGCGTCTGGCGGGTCGCAAAGAACAGCACAGCGTTGGCCACGTGCTGCCCGGTCACTCGCGTCTTGAGTAAATTGCGGGTGCGGTAGTAATCCTCAAGTTCATTCTCACTCAGGCCCCGCGCTTTCATGCGGTCCGGCCCCACGGCTGCCCAAAGCCCGGACTTGCGTTCGCCATGTGAAAAAACAGCATCCGGAGCCACCATGTTGACTCGCACCCCGGTCTCTGCCATCTCCAGGCTGGCGATGCGGGCGAGTTGGTGCGCCGCGGCTTTGGTCGCGCTGTAAGCGCCAAAGCGCGCCCCGGGCGCAAACACATTCTTGGTGGAAATCAGAACGACATCCCCCCCGGTGCCCTGGAGCTTGAAATGCCGCCCGGCCTCAGCTAGAACCAGCAACGACCCTTCGATGTTGATCCGCTCGAGACGGCGGAAAGAGTCGAGGCTGATTTCAGTGAGCGGCGAAACCATTGCGGCTCCGGCGTTCACCACCACCAGATCGACACCGCCCCAGGTGCGAACCACTTTCCCAAATCCGGATGCTACGGATTCAGGCTCCGTAACGTCGAGTGGCACGCCGAGCACCCGCTCTCCATAAACCGTGCCCAGCTCGGTCACGAGGCGCTCCAGAGGCTCGCCAGCCAGATCTGTGACCGCCACGTGGCAGCCTGCTTGCAATAGAGCCTGCGCCACCGCAGAGCCGATGGCGCCCGCAGCGCCCGTGACAACCCCGACCTCGCCGGAGAGAGCAGCCGGCTGCGCGTGGCTGAGCTTGGCGTGCTGGAGCAGATGATACTCCATGTCAAACATCTCGGGTTCGGATAGTCCCTTGTAGGTTCCCATGGCGCCAACCCGCGCCTTCACCGCCAGCGTGTGCTCGGTGAGATCGCGCGCAATCATCGCCGCTAAGGCATCGTCTCCGGAACAAACCGCCCCGAGACCTGGTATCAGGATGACGCTCGGCAATGCGTCAAAAGGCCGCACGCCCGGCGGCATGCGCTCCGCGTGGCGTTCCACATAGGCCTGGTATTCGGAAGAATAGTTTCGGAGAGATTCTCGAAGGCGCTCTTCGATCTCGTGAGCGTCGTCATAGGTGGAAAGCCGGACCCACAACGGAAACGCCCGTGTCTGAATCAAGTGGTCTGAGGTCAGTGGCGGTGTTCGAGCTAACGCCTCACCTTCATCTGAATCAACAAAGTCCAAGATCTCCCGGGTAATCAGTGGCTGAAGAATGACGCGGCGGTAAGGCCGGTCTGGGCTATTTGAAGGCCGGGCCAAAGCTCCCCTCAACACGGGAGCAACCTTGCCCCACCGTTCTTCAGCCACGTCTAGCGGGGTTCGGACATGAACCGAGAGCGAGCGCGTGGCATGCGCTGCGAGATAATCTTCGGCGCGCGAGACGAATTCAATCGTTCGCTCGTAAGCCTCTCGCGCCGTCTCGCCCCACGTCACGAGGCCGTGCCGCATCCACACCATGCCCTGGCATCCAGGGTTGGCTTCGTAGGCGGCGGCAGAGGCCTTCGCGAGTTTGAAGCCGGACGTCGTATATCCAACAATTGCAGCGCCGGCGCCTAGCGCATCCGCGATTTGCCGCTCGCCTTCAGCCTGATTGGTCAGTGCGAGAATCGCATCCGCGTGCGTGTGATCGATGAATTTCAGGGGAATAAAGGCGTGGACCAGAGTCTCGATGGAAGGCGCCGGGATCTGGGCGCGCAACATCCGGATGAGAAGCTCATCCAGCATCGCCTGGTCGGGGAGTTCCCGCAGCAGGCGCAGCTTTTTGATTGCATCAAGATCAAGCGCCGGAAAACCATTGGGCTCGATCCGGGCCATATCATAACCTGAGGCTTTGACGAAGATTGCCTGAACCGCCTCGCCCAGGATATTGGTGCGCGTGCTCTTGACCGAGGTGTTTCCGCCCCCGTGCAGCACCAGCGCGCCTTCCGCCCCCAGCAGCCGCGCCGTATAAACACGCAGCGCGAGATCTTCTCCGTATGCGGGCGCATAGCGCTCGGCAAATTCGCGCGCCTCCCGGTCAGACCAGCGGCTTTGCATAGGTCAATTCCTCGGCAGGCTGTTCCCCTGAGCTGCGCGGCCTTTGGCTGCAACCAAAAACCGCGGCGATTGTCATGCTGAGCGCAGCGAAGCATCTCGCAGCAGTTGTTCTGTTCAGGCACTCCAAAGCGCGATGCTTCGCTACGCTTAGCATGACAGCTTCCAGAAATCTTGCTAAAAACAAGAAATTACGGCCTTGCAATGCAGAGAACTTGTTGCGAAAAAAAATTGCGAGATTGCAGCACAGGGAGCAAAGCCACGAATGGCATGAAGCGTTGGAAGAGCAGGCATGGCTATGCGCCGGAATGCGCAAAGGTCTCCTTGACTTCGTGCCTGAGCGTTTGGTAGAACTCGAAAGCCTCTTCAGGCTTCATGGATTCATGCACCACGCGGCGCACCGCCTGGATCATCGCCGCGGGACCTTCCGACTGGAATATGTTGCGGCCCATATCGACGCCTGCGGCCCCCTCCTGAACGGCGCGGTAGGCTAGTTTGAGCGCCTCCGGCTCGGAGACCTTCTTGCCTCCGGCCATGACCACAGGGACGGGGCACGACGCCGTGACCGTTTCAAAACCTTCGGCAACGTAGTACGTCTTCACAAAATGCGCCCCTAACTCGGCGCATATCCGGCAAGCCAGCCTCAGATATTTAGCATCCCGGGTCATGCTACGGCCCACTGCAGTGACGCCCAGCACGGGTATTCCGTAACGATTGCCGAGGTTTACCAGGCGCGTCAGGTTTTGGACGGTCTGCGTCTCACACTCGCCGCCAATGAAAACCTGCACCGCCAACGCCGAAGCGTTGAGGCGAATAGCATCCTCAAGATCCACCGCAATCTGCTCGTTTGAAAGCTCTTTGAGGACGCTTGGACCTCCACTCGCGCGCAGCACGAAGGGTTTACCGGAAGAGGACGGGATCGTGGAACGCAAGATGCCGCGCGTGAGCATCAAAGCATCAGCATAGGGGATAAGGGGAACAATGTTCACGTCCACACGCTCGAGGCCTGAGGTCGGGCCCTGAAAGTACCCGTGATCGATCGCGAGCATCACCGTCCGTCCTGATTGTCGCTGAAAAATCCGCGCCAGGCGGTCCTGCATGCCCCAGTCCAAGGCGTTCGAGCCTTTAAGGAAAAAAGCCTCCTTCCGTGGCGGCACATTCAGGTAAAACTCCTTTGTTTCGCCGGCGCCATCTAAATCAGCCATAGCGGGTCTCCTTTCTGCTTGGAAAGGGAAATCATACTGAATTTTGTGGGTGATTGTCGATGGACTGAAGTTTGCTGGGAGCGGGTTAGAACGTAAGAATCAGATCAGAGGCTGATGCCGGGCGACGATTCACACTCCGGCTGAACTAAAGCACAGCGCGGAAAGGCTACAAAAAACAAAGGCGGCTAAACCCATTGGAGCCAGCCGCCCAAATAATGATGAATTCTCTTGCTGCTCAGCAGCCGCCATTTAGGGGCACGTCATTCCAGCAGGAGGGATGTAAGGGCTGGGCGTTAATGACGGACTCGCGGCATTGATCGCACAACCCGCCGCATTTGCCGTTGACGTCGCGGCATTCGCTGCCGAAGTGGCTGACTGTAACACCGCGTTATCAAAGTTAGCCGAGCTCCTGGTTTCGCCGGCATTGGATAAAGCAAGGCCTCCGAGGATGCCTCCAACAACGTCAGCCGAAATCGCCGCAACCCAGAGACCCGAGCTCCCACCGCTGACCAGCTTCTGCGTGCCGCTTGAGTTGGGCATGGCGGCGGTCTTGGGAACAAGCGTGATCGTCTTGCCTTGAGCGACGTTGATGCTGCGCCCGTTGCCTTGAACGTGCAGCGCGCCTTCCTTCGCCGTCACGATCACCGCATCGTTCAGCATCGCAACTTCACCTACGCTCTTGTACCCTTGGTCCGGAGTAATCGACCAGCTCTGGACGTTGACCGCAAGGTCCGATCCCTTCGCCGGGTGGTACATCGAAACGTTGCCCTTAGCCAAGGAAACGGCCACTCCGTCAGCCTGCTTGAAAAACTGCACCTGAGTTTCGCTGCCGAGTGTTAACCGGCTGCCGTTAGCCAGGGCGATTACGGCCGCGCCGTCTTTCACCTGCAACTGGTCCCCATTGAATACTGTGCTGTTGGGCAGAAGCGCTTGTCCGCTCACGCTCGCATTCAGGCTGCCTGCCACAGTCCCTATAGCAGCCGAGCCAGCAAAGACCGGAGCTACACTCACAATCCCCAACAGGAGCAAAAGTACCATTACCCGCTTTTTCATCATGTGGTCAACTCCTTTTTGGCTAAAGG
>JBOGJZ010000254.1:0-2682 GCA_050745645.1 Terriglobia bacterium
TAAAACCGGAACCATTCGCTGGATCGATATCCTCGACGAGTCGAGCGTCACGGGGCCGGCCGCTGACAGTCTCGCCCAGTCGCAGAAACTGGAGTAACGGTGGTACTCCAACCACTGCACCGCGGCCAGGGCGCTCCGTTGAACCGGCGAGTGGGCCGGCGTACAATTTCTTCAGAGGGTGGGGGTTATCATCTGAGGAGGTCTAGCGATGAAGAAACTTGTAATGGCTGGAATCGCTGCTTTGATCGCTATGGTTGTCTGGGCTGCTCCTTCGAGCGCCACGGTTCAGGGGAACTATGTGGAGGTCCGCACGGCGGACGTTTACACCGGCCCTTGTTTCGCTAATGCTCAGGTTGGCGTTGAAGGGCGCCGGGCGATTCTTGCCTGGAACATCAAGAGCGGAACATGGCACGGCACGGACTTGAGCGGTCTCAGCGTGCTGGCGGTGGTGCGCGCCAAGGACAACCTCGGTGATCCTTACCATAACCCCTATCCGGCAAGAGCGGTTGTGATCGTAGATCAGCGCGCGAGCGCCGCCCAGCGCGCCGCGCTTGTTTCTTTCGTCCACGCGGCAGGTGGCGCGTTGGCGAGGAATATCGTGCAGGTTGATGCCGCTCCGATAACTGTGGCATTCGGATCTGGCGCGAACCATGGCCGGGTTTCTGTCATGGCCGGGAAACTGGCCCGCATCCAGACCCGGAGCCTCTGCAACGGCGACGTGATCTGTGGCAACGAAGAACTCTATTATCCGCCCCTCACCAAAGTATCTCACGCGATGGCCGCTTACACGGTGGATGAGGGATTCAATGGCAGGGGCTTGGGCGCCGTGTGGAACACCAGTGATGACCGCAGCGCCTACATCGGCGCTTTCCACATTTGATTTGTGCGTCCGCTCTTCAAAAACGGCCCTCGGGGCTGGCTCGCGGCTTCCTGAGATGGTCTCGGGGTTTCTCAGCAGCCCGCTAAGTCGGCTTGTTTTTCCTTCTTCACGTTCTGGGTCTGAGGTTTGAAGCGATGCAGCGACGGCTTTTTTTCCTGACGACCTCCCTTTTATGTGCGGCCATTGCCTGGGGCCAGGGAAGCTACAAACTACAAACGGGTGGCGCCGCCGTTGCTTCCCAGATTCCCTCATCGATTAAATCTGCACTTGAGCCTCATGGCGACATTCTGACGAACTCTCAGGGTTCTCCGGTCTGCGAGATCTGGTGGCGCAAGGATATTCCTGAGCAGAAGAACCCTGCCGCCTCTGGAGACATCCTCTACGGCCAGCTCAGCGTCGGTGAGCTCCTGGGAGTTCTTCGATTTCCTAAGGCAGCAAAAGATTACCGCGGCCAAGCCATTCAGCCCGGCTATTATACCTTGCGATATGCCCTGATTCCCCAGGACGGCAATCACATGGGCGTGAGCACTTACCGCGATTTTGTTCTACTGATTCCCATAGCAGGCGATCCCGGCCCGAGCGAGGATATGACATTTGCCGCTCTGGTCAAGGCTAGCCGAATGGCTACCAGCGCCGGGCATCCGGCCGTCTTGATGGCTGACCCAGCCCTCCAGGATCCGAGCGCAACGTACCCTTCCGCAACTCAGGATGACCAGGGCAACTGGGCGCTTAACGTCAAGCTTGACACAGCTTCCGGGAGGCAGCCCCAACCGTTGACCTTCGCACTGATCCTCGTCGGCCAGTACCAGGCGCAATAACGCCTGGCAGCGTGATGACAGGCAATAATAAAGCTAGAATCTGGGTTATGAAGGAATGGATCGATAGGCGAAGCTGGCTTTCCCGGCGCGTGAGAAGCGCGGCTGCGGCATGGGAACCTGTTGCGGTTTTACTTCTGGTTGCAGCTTCCCTTAGTGGGTTTGCGCCTGTCATTGCTGCGAGTGATCTGCCAACGGGTCATCAACAGACTTTGGCCGTGATCCGAGGCTCGTTGGTGGCCATTGCCGGCAAGGAGCCGGCCCTGAGTTCTGGCGGAAAGCAGATAATTCTGTCTGGTCAATCCACTTATATCCTGAAAACACTCGAAGACAAGCGGCTGCTTGGCCAGGAGCTTCAGTTAACAGGCGTGTTCGCGCCGGATGGCTCCTTCTCGGTTCAGAAGCTTTATGCCGTCCGCGATGGGAAGCTTTACCGGATTCAGTATTATTGCGAGGTTTGCAACATTACCTACGTGCAACCTGGGCATTGCTATTGCTGCGGCCGCGAAACCAAGTTGCAAGAAGTTCCGGCGCAGCCCGATTCGCCATGAACCAGTAGCGCGTCAGATCACCCGTGCAGTAAGCATCCTCGCCCCCGCAAGGGGAGTGCTGCTTTCTCCTTTTCCCGCCCTCTCCCGTGTGAGCGGGAGAGGGGTTAGGGAAGTCTCGCTAGTGCTTGTCATACTGGAGCGCTATGCGGCATTGCTCGATAGCAGCGTTGGTCAGCTGCAGCGCATGGGCGCGGTGTCCGCCAAAGTCATGCGCGCCATGCTCCAGGTGCTGGCGGGCGTTCGTGAGGGCCCTTAGCGCCATGCGGATTTGAGGATGCCGCTCGGGCGGCGGTCCAGCGGAGGCTGTCGCTCGTGAAATCGGATGGACCAGAAGCAGGGCGAGCGCAACTGTAGCCAGGCAAACGATGCTTTTGATCTTCATTTGATCTCCTTATTTTTGGAAGTTGGAATTTCAGGCTGCGCTATGACGCTAAGC
>JBOGJZ010000255.1:0-4242 GCA_050745645.1 Terriglobia bacterium
GGGCAAAGTTATTGTAACTCGACCATCGCCACTCTTGTGGCTTCGCCACCAATCCCTTCCGCACCGGATTCAGGTGCATGTACTCAAGCCGATCCTCATATTCCTTTGCGTGACGCACGAAACGATCCCGGAATTGGTGTTGCCAGAGAGGGCCTTCGGTTCCGCGTTTCCCGTGCAACCGCCGCGCCGAAACCTTCTTCACATCGTATAGGATTTGCGAAATCGTCTGCGGGTATCCCGTCCACACCAACGCGTGCCAGTGATCGGGCATTAGCACGTAGCTGCAGAGCAAAAATCCCAGCCGCTGCCTCGCCGCTTCCAGAACCCTAATCATCGTGGAATATTCGGAGCCGTGAAGGACTGGAACGCTCCGGCGTAGGTTGACCGTCACGAAGAAAATTCGGTTGGAGGCGCGCAGCCGGTGAATATGGGACATCACACCAAAGTACCCCAGAAACCCACGGTCAGAAAAACACTGACCGTGGCTACCCGCTGCCGCCTGGCGCTTGCTGGATCCGGTCCGATCACGGGGTACTCTTCCACAATGGTTTATCGAGGGTTGGCTGCCCGTTCGCACGCCCTACGCCCTATTTTGATGCTTTTCCGGTGTCGCAAAGCGACGTGACAACCCCCGGAATGACACCCTGTCGGAGTTTTTCGGTAACCTGCTGGGCGGACGCCGGAAATCAGACTGCTAACAGTAAGCTGCGACCCAAAACCCCAGTTATCTGATCCTGTATCGTTAAAGCCGTGGTGCGCGCCATCCCTGTCAGTGAACGAAGATGGTCGGCGAAGTCCCAAGCTAAATCCCGCGCGGCGCCGACCTTCCAAATCGCAAGAAGCCTCCCGATCTTTCCGGTGTCCTGCGCCAGTTCGCCGAGAATTCCTGTCGCCAGGAACTGCAGCGCTGTGGGAAGGACGGCTTCCAAGAGCCCATTCACGCGCTCAAAATCGGCATGCTCCGGGCTAGCCTTGCCCGGAGCGAGATTCAATTCGGCGTCTGCCTGCAGCAGAGCCAGGGCCAGATCATGATTGATATGCGCGTTCATTCCCGCCAGAGCAAACTGGATGCGTTCAATATCAGGGCGAAAGCGCGCCTCGAACAGCGCCTTCCACGGACTGGGTACGGTTGCGGAACCATTCAGCCAACTTGAGATTGCGTTGAGATAGAACTGGGCAAAGACAACATCGAGGCGCGTAAGCCATGCCGAATCTTCCCACCCGCCCGGCGGAGGATTACTGTCTACTTGCTGTGTGACCCTCATATAGAGAAGGTTGAACCACTTGAGCCCGTCACCGTTAGGCAATAGATCGTTGATTCTTCGCATCAGGATGAGCACGTCGGAGATCGTAGCGGGCGGAGGCCCGCTTGCGATTTGGCTAAGCTGGTTGTCGGTGGCAGAATCGCCCATGAACTTCTCCTTCCGTGAGACTTAGAATTACGAATAAAGCATAATACTAAAGACGGAAGAGGCTTCCAGGGCCGGACGCGGCTTGCCCAGCTACTTTGGACGAAACCGGTCCTCCGGGACACCGTGCGGCTTGAAGTGGGATGGAGATGACCCACGATCCAGGGGCTTGGTTCCGCAATTCCTTCCGAGTCGCTGGCCATCCGTTCGGAAACAGTCAGACGCGTTGCGGAGCGATGTCCAACGAGTCCAGGTCGCCACTTCAGCGGTTTGGCCGTTATACGCCCGGGGCTTTCGGCAGTCGGATAGTAATGCTGAGGTCGATGCCGTTTTGGCGGTCTTCGCGCTGTTCAACGGCATTTTGAGCTGCTGCGGCGGGGGTTTAGCAAGATCAATTTTGGCCTTGACAGGCCTTAGAGTACGGACGTAATCTTAAGCCATGCGGTACTCGGTGGAACACAAAGCAAAGAATCACGAGAACATTCTTTCGGTGGCCGCTCGCTCCTTCCGCGAGCGCGGCGGGGACAGCAGCGGCATCGGAACGGTGATGAAGAAGGTAGGCCTGACAAAAGGGGGCTTCTACCGGCATTTTAAGAGCAAGAACGACCTTTTCGTCGAAGCGGTGGCACAGGCACTCGACGAGACGGGGAGAGGCATGGTGGAGGTTGCAAAGTCCTCGCCCGAGGGTCAAGCTCTGCGGGCCATCATTGAACGCTATCTAAGCGCGGGCCACGCGAATTCGGTGGGAACGGGTTGTGCGCTTTCCGCTCTCGGGCCGGAACTTGCACGAAAGCCGTTGTCCGTACGGAAACGGATTGAGGCGTCGCTGGAAGCGTATCGTGAGCGGCTCGTGCCATTCATGCCCGGTCAGACGCGCGAAGAAAAACTGGCGAAGTGTAGGTTGTTGTTCCCCAGTATGGCGGGGGTGTTGATGATGGCCCGGGTTGCTTCGGACCCTCAAAGGCGTGAACAGAGGTTGATGGAGGCGAGGAGCTTTTTCATAAAGTGTTTCGCTGAAGAGTGAATTTTTTTGTCTGAAAAGAGTACTGTCGTACTCTTTTCAGGAAGCGGAACAAAACCAAACCGAATCGAAAGGATAACCCGATGAAATTCATGATCCTTTTTCTTATGGCAGTGCTTCCCGCGGCATCCGTAGCGCAATCACAGTCCGGGGCCGCCTCAGGCGTGCCCAGCGTGGCTATACCTAAGGTCACCGAAGTACTGGTCATTCAGACTGCCGAGAAGGGCGTAACCCCTCAGCAAGTCATGGCCGTGATCCCGGCAGAGATTCGGGCAACTGTGAAACTCTACCTCGACGGGAAAATCCGCCAGTGGTATTCGCGCGGCGATGGCAAAGGCATCGTCTTCCTGGTCGAGGCGCAGACCGAGGACGAGGCGCGAGCCATTATGGAAACGCTGCCGCTCGCAAAGGAACAGTTGATGGATTACGAGTACGTTCCCGTCGGACCCTTGATGCCGCTGAGGGCATTGATCGGTCCAGGAGCGCAGCAGCGACTCCCCTCGCGATAGCGCTGCTGCAGGAAGGGAACCCTTAGATCATGATTAAGCCCAGGATCCTCGTCACGGGCGCGACCGGGAAGACCCGCAGTGTCGTTGTCACCGAACTACTGAAGGCAGGCTATACCGCCCTGCAATCTAGCCCGCAACCTCCGCGAGTACCGCCTCGGCGTGCTGTCCGTAGTCATGATCTGCGACTGAAGCCTTTCGCAGCCGCGGTCTGTTAAGAGTCAATGGCTGGAATTCTAAAAAGGAGACATTCATCGTGCCACAACAAATGATCTGGTTTTTCGTGAGCATCGCATTCAGCTTCATCGCGTGGGGGATAGTCACCGCTCGATATATCTGGCCGGAACTCCGCCTCCGGCAACGGGCAGAAGCGTTGCGGCCTTTGCTCATCCTGCACAGCTTCCGCTTCATCGGGTTGGCAGTCCTGGTTCCCGGCGTCGTGTCACCCGATCTGCCCCCTGCCTTCGCGCATTCCGCGGCCTATGGGGACATCATTGCAGCGATACTTGCGTTGCTTTCGCTGCTATTGCTGCCCAGTGCGGCTGGCGTTGCTGTCGCATGGATCTTCAGCCTCTGGGGTTCAGCCGATCTGCTCAATGCTTTCTACCAGGCCAATCACGCCGGACTATTGGCGGGGCAGTTGGGAGCCGCATTCTTCCTTCCGACTTTGGTAGTGCCGCTGCTGCT
This sequence comes from Terriglobia bacterium, assembly GCA_050745645.1. Lineage (GTDB taxonomy): Bacteria > Acidobacteriota > Terriglobia > UBA7540 > UBA7540 > RH2-MAG17b. The sequence goes on from JBOGJZ010000255.1 coordinate 3,624, forward strand.
GATTACGCACGGACTCGTTTTCCGAATTCTTCTGCAACATCAACCTGAACCCGCAACGCAAGAAAGCCGGCGCCTAGCATAAGGCCCCTCGGCCATTGCGAGGAGTGCTATTGTGCCGCACCGGCCGTTCGATAGCCGCCGAATTGGCCTGTCCGCAAATCGTGTCCAGTTCGTCGGCAACTGGGAAACTATTGCTGACTGGACCAAGTCGCAACTCCGGTGATGACTTTGGACGATGGCTCTGCCGAGCGTCTTCCGCCACCCGCTCGGCGCGCGCCTCGTCGAGGGCTTCGAACGCGACGCCCATCCCCCCTTCGCCGAGCCAGCGATCGCCGAGAAAGCGAGAGGTGAGCTTCGTGCCGACGATCCCTTCGGTCACGAGCTCGAGACTACATCACCACGGGAGCGGGCCATCCTCGTTCGAGAACGTGCCCGTCGGACCGTTCGCGTCGAGGAGCGCAAGGCGCACGGGCTCTCGCGCCGCCTGTTCGACTGTGCGTGTGCCGGCGAAGTTGTTGAGGTCGGTTGCGGTGAAACCCGGATCTACGGCGTTGACTTTGATGGGTGTCGACTCGAGCTCGATGGCAAAGGCAAGCGTGATCGCGTTGAGCGCAGTCTT
>JBOGJZ010000256.1:0-3468 GCA_050745645.1 Terriglobia bacterium
ATCGCTCGCGCCTGCCGCGAAACCGGGTGCTCGCTGATCGGCGGAGAGACCGCGGAAATGCCCGGCTTTTACCCTCCGCACGAATACGACCTGGCCGGGTGCATCGTAGGCTGGGTGCGCCGTAGCCGGATCGTGGATGGCAGCCGCATCCGGCCTGGCGATTGCATTATCGGATTGCCATCGCTGGGTCTGCATACCAACGGCTACTCGCTTGCGCGCAAGGTTCTCCTCGAACATGCTGGCTTAAGGCTTGCGCGGCGGGTGCCCGAGCTCGGACGCACGCTCGGCGAAGAGTTGCTAGCGCCGCACCGCTGCTATAGTCCAGCGCTGCGGCCGCTACTCGGCAAGGGATGGCTGAATGGATTGGTTCACGTCACTGGCGGAGGAATTACGGATAATACCCCGCGCATCCTGCCTGTGGGCTGCAAAGCTGAGTTTGCGCTTGGAGCGTGGCCAGGGCTGCCTATATTCGATCTGATCGCCCGCTTGGGTCGAGTGCCGCAGGACGAGATGCTTCGCACGTTCAACATGGGCCTGGGAATGCTGCTGGTGGTTGCAGAGAACAACCTCGGTCGGGTGACAACTGCCCTGAAAAAGCAAAGGGAACGATTCTGGCTCGTCGGGCGCATTGCCCGCGGCAAACCCGGTGTTGAATATAAGACCCGCCTGAAATTGCCTGCGCTCGGGTAAGCCGCCTGAGTGAGTTTATAGCGGTAAGAAAGCCGGCTTTTTTCAGCAAGGAATTTTCCGCGCGCTCTGTGCTCTCTGCGGTGAAAAAGCGCTCACCACGGAGGCCACGAAGCCGTGACATGGAGGTCACTATGGAACACCGCACGTTGCCGCATACCGATCTGAAGGTTTCGCGGGCAGCTTTTGGCGCTATGACTTTCGGGTCTCAGACTGACGAAGCGGCGGCCCGCCGCATGGTGGATGTCTGCATGGAAGCTGGAGTCAATTTCTTCGACACCGCCAATGTATACAACGACGGCCAGTCGGAAGTGATCTTGGGCAAGGCGCTGACCGGCCGGCGTGAGAAGGTCATCCTGGCTACCAAGGTGTGCAACAAGATGGGAGATGGGCCGGATGATCGCGGCCTCTCCCGCGCCGCCGTGCGAAAGGCTATCGATGCAAGCCTGAGGCGCTTGGGAACCGAATACGTGGATTTATATTACTTGCACCTGCCGGACTATAAAACACCCATCGAGGAGACGATCGCGGTGATGGATGAGTTGGTGCAGACCGGCAAGGTCCGCTATCCGGCCGTTTCAAACTATGCCGCATGGCAGGTGGCCGAAATTCACTGCCTCTGCCAACGGCGCGGAACCAAAGCGCCGTACGTTTCCCAGCCCATGTATAACCTGCTCGCGCGGGGTATCGAAGAGGAATACATCCCCTTTTGCAAGAGCTTCGAGGTCGCGATGATACCCTACAACCCGCTTGCAGGCGGTCTGCTTACCGGCAAGTATTCCGGTGCACGCACGCCGGTTGCAGGCGGGCGCTTCGATAACAATCCCATGTATCAGAAGCGCTACTGGCATGAGGACTACTTCGCTGCCGTCGAGGATTTGAAGCGGATCGCTGCCGATGAGGGTAAAACTCTCGTCGAGCTCTCACTCCAATGGCTGCTCACGCAGCCGCAGGTGGATTCCGTGATCCTTGGCGCTTCCCGCCTGGAGCAACTGGAAGAAAATCTCCGCGCTTGCGACGGCGGCCGGCTTGGAGACGAGGTCCTCCGGCGCTGTGACGCTGTATGGAAGCGGCTGCGGGGCATTACGCCTAAATATAACCGATGAAGGGTACTAGCCTGTGGCGGCAACCAAACCCGGCTCCCACGCTAAATGCCGTCATTCCCGCGAAGGCGGGAATCCAGAAGGCATTCGGTTTGTGTTACGCAAAAGAAGCTTGATCGAGACCGGCAAAGTGGTGGTAAACTGGTGGCGATCGGGTCCCTGATTTATAGGGACTTTCCTACATGTTATTTTCAGGGCCGGAGCTTTAAACCGGCCCTCCCACCATCTCTTCTATCAACACACCGGATGACACCCGGCATCTGCGAGGGAAATGGTCTTGGCCTCCGAGAAGAAGGGCACCTGGCGAGCCTTGAAGTGGACTGTTGGGATCCTGGTTTTTCTGCTGATCGTTCTCCTCTACGGAGTCATTCCTTGGTTCCTTACGAACATCGTTACCAGCTCTCACTACAGATATCCCGATCCGAATAACGGCAAGACGCCGGCCTCTTTTGGAATGCCGTTTCAGAGCATCCAGTTCAAATCCCGCGACGGAATTCTGCTGAAGGGCTGGTATGTTCCAGCGGATATTCCTGACGGCGGCCACGCGCATGGAACCATCATTTATTGCCACGGCTTTCACCGCAGCCGGGTTGAGATGCTGCCCATGGCTCAATTTGGTCACGGGCTGGGTTATGGCGGGTTGTTATTTGACTTCCGCCATTCCGGAGAGAGCGGCGGCAAAGTCAGCTCGATCGGCTATTGGGAGCGGTTGGATGCGGAGGCGGCGGTCGCGTATGCGCTCAGGCAGGAAAAGGCGCCGCATCCCGTCATTTTGTGGGGAGTCTCGATGGGCGCTGCGGCATCGCTGATGGCGGCGGCGGAAGATTCTCAGATAGACGCTGTTATATCAGACAGCACCTTTCTCTCATTTGACAGCGTCATTAAAAGTAATTACTACGCGATTCGGCGCATTATCCGGCGCCGCCGGCCCTGGTTCCCGCCTTTACCGGGCTTTCCGCTCACGAATGAAGTCATCGCATGGTCCGCGTGGCGAGACCATTTCAATCCTTCTGATTTCGACCTTCAAAAAGCGGTCCGGCGCGTTTCACCGCGTCCGATCCTGTTCGTCGCGGTTCGAGGCGATGACCGCATGCCTCCCTGGATTGCACAAAAGCTCTATTCTGACGCCTCAAGTCCGTTGAAGCAGATCGTGATCCTTCCCGGCCACCGGCACGGGGAAGGGTTCAACGATGCGCGCCCACAATACGAAGGGATCGTATCGCACTTTCTATCGCGGTTGACGCCAGCTCATTGAACGCCGTCCGCAATCCGCCTGAAGGCACGAATAGATTTAAATTTTTCGCCCTGAGCAAAGCATCTCGTTGCCCGCTTGCAAGCAATGGCTACGATCCTTTGTTTCGCTCAGGATGACAGGCGCCGTTGATTCTTTCACGCATTTGATCCGCGCTCGAGATAAAAGAAACCTTAATTTTTCGCTTGACATGGACGAGGAACCTGTGGATTATTGTCCCATTAGATGGGATAGTGCGCTGCGGTTGCGAGTTTTCCCATGTTTATTCAAGGTGGTCTAAATTTAGGTTTAATTAACTTCTGACTCTCAGGGTGATTCAGGTAATTTGAGGGTTTGCCACGGGTGGATTGGCGCCAAGCTCCGCTAAGTGAGTGGATGATCGCGCATTTTTTCAATTCCCCGGGAGCGAAGAATTTCCGGTAATCA
>JBOGJZ010000257.1:0-4560 GCA_050745645.1 Terriglobia bacterium
GTTGAAGATGGCGGTATCGCCAAGGTCCCACCCAACACGCGTCAAGCTGTGTCCGAAGGTCCGGTCTTGAGATGGATAGTAGAGGTTGGAGGTAGCAGCGGAGATAAGGGTACCTGACAGCGCCGAATAATTTACGGCGGTCTGGCCTGAATCGGTGCGGGTCAAAAAGACCCGGCTCACGGCATAAAGAAAGCGCTTGCCAACAGGGCCGCTCCCCATCCCGAAGTAGCGGGGGTCCTGATGCAGGAGGACGGGAAAGAGATAGTCCCCGAAAAAGCTGGAGACGTTGGCGTCCAACTCTGCCGAGGCGAAGCACTTTCCATAGCCTCCCCAGCCGTTGCCGTAGCCGCAAAACCCATCGCGCGGCGAATGCTCCAGCACCGCCTCTACCGCGCCGGCTCCCAGGCCTAATGGATCGTAGGCTGCCCGCGCCCATTCCTTGAACTTCTCTCGGGGAGTGAGCGGTTTTACGTTTTTCAGATAATCGACCTTATAGGCCGGGAAAACCCAGAAGATGTGTCCCGGTGATCCGTTCTGGATAGAGGCGTGCTTCGATGGCGCCGCCGATTCGCTCTGATCCCAGGCGTTAAGCCGACTGTCCCAAGGCTCCCCCGCGCCGCGAAGCTTCCCGGTCCATGAATCTTTGCTTGCGAGCAGCGCCGGGTTTCCCGCCATTTCCTCTGCGGCGAAATAGCGGCAGTCGCTTGAGCCGCTCCCTTCGGGACAGGCGCACAACGACAGCCTGAATACCCGTGGTATTTGTGCAACCGGCAACGGAGTGAAAAGCGGCAAGTCGTGAGTTTTGGTTAGCCACAGGTCGAAGACCTGCTGGGCCGCCGGCCCGAGCGGCGAAGCAAGTGATTGGGAGTACAGGCAAGCTGCTAGCCCCCAGCCGAGCAGCAGGAGCCGGGCGGCACTCTCCAGCACGGGCTTGATGCGGGCCACGATCATTGAACTTGAGCGCTGCAATTCCACCTTGCCTACAATGATACCCTGACCGCGGCGACGCCACGGGATCCGAATCCGTAATAGGGCGTACCCCTTCGACCTACTCTCTATTCATTCCAAAGCGTTTTCTCGCTTTGCCCGCCCCTCCTCTGGAAGCCGGTTAGCGCACCGGACCGGCGTCGTCAGCCTCTTTCCGGTGAAACCGGGTTTGCAAAAGATGAGAGCCATGGTTTCAAGACACCGATTCACTACGATGGACATCATCCAGCCTAACAACTCCAGATGAGATGAAGGAGACCCATGAGACCCATGAGACAAGAAATTTTCAGGAGGCGCAGCGCGGCCAAGCCGCGACCGAATGACAGCTCCCGGAAAACTTGCTAAAAAACAAGAATTCACGATCTTGCAATGTAGCGTTCGCAGTGTAACACGGTTTTTGGGTGGAAAACATTCAAGGGCCACATAGTTTCCAGAACACAAAGCTCGGCGCTAACGCCGGGCGATGCTTTTCACTTCGACTTGAAGTCGATCACGAGCAGGCGGCCGTCGGTTTGCCATGCGCCGCCGGTACCCGTGAACCCCCGGCTGAGGGGGTGCGGAGGCACAACAAGCTGTTCGGCAGCAACGGAGCCAGTGACCAGAAGATCTGCTCCGACTTTGGCGCGTTCCGCGTCCAAGTCAGGGCTTGTCGCATGGGAAGCCACACCAGGGTGGATGTCAAAGCCTGTGTCGTGAACAGCAGCGCCAAGCCAGATGGGCGTCCCGTCCGGCGCGGTGACCGGAGCGCGCCAAAGGCGCAAATGGTGCCGCATCGCAAACGTATTTAACACCTTTTCAAACGCAATATCTTGAGGGCGGCCATAGAGGTAAAGGTTGGAGATCGGCGCTACGCCGTACCCGGCGCCCTGGACGACCGCTTGGACGGTTTTCGCGATAGATTGCGTCTGCTTGATTGCGGGCACATCCCATCCCGCTTGTTGGAAAGCTTGGCGGATTTCATTTTCGCTTCCCACGAGAACCAGGTTGATGGGATCGCCAGGGGTCTTCTTTTCAGTGGCGGAGCGCTGTGGCGCCTTCGCCAGAACCTCCTGGACCGCTCCTAATACAGCCGCTGGGACCTGCTCAGCCGCAGCAGGAACAAAGGTTTTGTCGAGCGATAAAGGCTTGCTCAGCTCTATCTCCATGTCCGTCCCGGCCTGATAACTAATCGTTGTGTCTGGCGTCCCAACCTGCTTTTTTTCAAAGCTCCCGATTGCGTCGCTCAGCGAAGGCAACTGTTGAGCCAGTTGGCCGAGCGCCTTATCCACGTAGGTGGAACCTAATGCGCTTGCGGTAACGCCTTGAATAGTCCCGTTTTTGAGCACGGATTCCCGGGCGTTTTCAACCTTGCTCAGGTAGCAGGCGATATCAACCGGCTTCCCGCCGGGCAGTTCTAATTTCGTGAAATGAATCAGCATGGTGGCCGGATCATCCGGAGTGCTGCTGGCGTGCAGCTCATCGATCTCACCTGTCACCTGCGCGCCAAGCGGCACCACGACCTTTCCGCCGGCGAAAACCTGTCTCACGGTCTCTGTGACGACCTTTTGGTGAAGTTTTGAATTCGAAGTGCTGATCGGGGTCTTTAGCCGGACGTAGAGGATGGCTCCTTTGGGAAGGGATAACGAGGCGGAGGATGTGGATTCCACCGGGGCCGCTGCTGCAGCACCCGGCGGAGAGGCCGCCGGCAGCGCGGGCGCAGCGGCCAGAACCAGCAAGACCGCAAAGACAAATTGATAAGGCCGAACCACGAGTCGGTCATAAAACCTATCAGATCTTGAGATGCAATTCGCTGCCATGCCGCCGTTCTCCCTCCACAAATCTGCACGACGGGATACGCTGAACTTACCCGTCGTTCCCGGTCTTTTGCCGCCCGCTTTCTGCTTGAGCTTCCCCCCGGTTGAGGAGGGGCAGCGGTAGCGGATCAGAGTTTGTGCATCTCAAGCCTCACAGCCGTTCTTATTCTAGCAAAGCGGCGTGAACAGCGGCAGCACGGTCAACGTCTGTCAGCAATTAACATCCGTCGAGTCATCGGATCGATGGGAGCGTGGTCGTCTGTAAAAACGATCGAGCCTGAAGGCGGTTTAAGATCAGTCATCCCTGAAGCGGCAGCCTGTGCGAGCTTTACCAATGCCGGGCGGCCCCGGGCCTCTTGAAGGTCCTGTTGCACGGAAGCCAGCGATCTGTTTTCTGCGAAAGCGAACACCATGTAGCTTTTCGGCAGGCGCGAATAGACGAACACCGCCGGAAACACACGCTCCAGGGTCGCAATCGTCGAGTATAAAATCTCCCGTTTATTTCCGGCATCGTAGACATTCATCATCAGCAATCCGCCGGATGGCATGTGAGCCCGGATCAAGCGGAAGAATTCCGTGGTCACGAGATAGAACGGGATGTAAGGCCCTCCCTGATAAAGGTCCACATGAACGAGGTTAAAGGTGGCGCTCGTTCGTTCAAGCCATGGCCGGGCGTCCGCGATGTGGACGTGAAGCCAGCTTGCCTTCCGCGGCAATCCGAAGAAGCGCTGAGCCGCCTTGACTACCAAGGGGTCAATCTCGACCGCGTCTACCTGAATATTGGGGTCGGCAAGGCGGGTCATGCGAATCGACCCGCCGGCCCCCATTCCGAGCACCAGCAGCCTGGGCTGCTTGACGAGCAATGGGCCCAGAGCAAACACGTCCTGGTAAGAGCCTGACCAAACGCTGTTGTCCTTAAAGGTGGTATGCGAATGGCGCAGATCGTTCAAGGCCAGCCAGAGATATCCCTTGTAGTGGATGACCCGGACCTCGTTGTAGACCGACTCACCTCTCCAAATCTCGAAATAGCGCAACGTCGGCTTGGGAGCTGCGGCGAGCACGGTGAGGGCCAAAATCCCGAGTAACACGGAACGGCGGCGGGCGATAAGGCCCGCGATTCCGATTAGAAGTGAAATCGCACACAGGATTTTGAGCGTGGCGTGCGTTCCGGCGTCAGGGATCAGGAAAAAGGCTGTCACCAGCACTCCGGCGATGCTTCCGACCGTAGCAAGCGCGTAAACTTCCCCGGCCGATGAGCCGACATGGCCAGTGCGAGCTAATAAACGTATGACAAAAGGCGATGTCCCGGCAAGAGCGGTCATCGAAGGAGCAAAGATGACCAGGGAGGCTAGGATGGCGCCGGTAAAGACTTCAGAATTCCAGAGTGACAGGAGGATCCGGTCAGCCGCATAGACGACAATCAGTTGATAGATACCGCTCGCAAAAATGGCAATGTAAAGAGGCTTATCACTCGAACTCCGGTCGGAAAGCCATCCACCGAGGGCATAGCCTGCAGCAAGCGCCGCCATGACTACCGCGATCATGCTGCCCCAAACGTAGATCGAATAGCCAAAATACGGGGCGTAGAGCCGGAAGCCCAAAAGCTCCAGCCCCATGATGACGCCGCCTGTTAATGTGGCCGTTACAAGCCACAACGCCACGCGGGCGCGGCTGGGATGCGCGGTTATCTTTGCTTCCGGTTTGACGTTTGGGGCAACCGTTCCTGACGCCATCTGAAGTCCTCTTGAATCGCTTAGTTCAGGAAAGAGTACTACCGAAA
>JBOGJZ010000258.1:0-13390 GCA_050745645.1 Terriglobia bacterium
AAGCGGCCATGACCGACCCAACGTAGCCTAGGCCAAAAATGCTGATCGTGCGTCCAGCGGACTCCGCCATAGCGTTGATTCCTCATTACCCGCGCATTCGCGCTGGGTCAGAGTTAACAGGTTGCTCTAGCAGTTTGTTGAAAAACTCACTCAGCCTGTCATCCTGAGGAGCCAAAGGCGGTCCTGAGCAAAAGCGAAGGAAGGATCTCGCAAGTCCTTCAAAATAGCAAAAGCAGATTCTTCCCGACTTCGCCGGGACAGGTCGCTCCGCTCAGAATGACAGAGGCGGAACGTTTTTCAACAAACTGCTAGAAATACTTCATCGGCAGTATAGCATTAAGGGTTTTGTGAAAGCACAGCCTGGGAGGCGACTGGATCAAGCACGGTTGCTATTGGGAACGATCCAGCATAGACTTTGTTCAAATGAGCGCCGAGCGCCTGAAGAGGGTTACTGTTGAAGAAGGCAAGTGTGGAGGCCGTCCATGCATTCGCGGCCTGCGAATCCGTGTGTCGGATGTCCTGGATTTACTGGCGGCTGGCGCATCTTTCGAAGAGATACTAGCTGACTACCCGTTCCTCGAAAGAGAAGATATTCTTGCCGCGATTGAGTACGCCGCTCGTCAAGCAGATCACATCGTTCTACAGACCTCGTGAAGCTCCTCGTCGACAACCAACTCCCCGTTGCACTTTCCCGATTCCTTGCCTCTCATGGCTGTGATTGCGTCCACGTCATAGAAGCTGGCATGGGTAACGCCTTGGACGCTGAAATCTGGCGGCACGCATGCGAGAACCGCCAGATAGTCATCACGAAAGACGAAGATTTTATTTACTTGTCGAAACGAGAGCCCGAGCAGGCCGGAGTGATATGGGTTCGCATGGGAAACTGCCGGACCGCCGCCTTGCTTGCCAAGTTTGCGAGGCTCTGGCCTCGCATCCAGGCCTCAGTCGAAGCCGGCGAGCGGATTATTGAGGTCCGCTGACAGGGTTGGCATTGATTGGGCATCGGAAAGGAACGGGACAGCGCATCCTGTTATTGTCCATGCGAAGCTCCAAGGCTATGATAAAGGCTCGCCATGCTGACAAACTGGAAACACACTGTATCCCGCTTCCAAGCCATGGACTGGGATGAGATTCGCACGCGCCTGCTCCAGGAGCTATCGAAGCGCAGCGATGCCCTGATCTTTGGCCTCAGAATCGGCTCGGTTTCTGGTGAGCTTCGCGGTCCGAAAACGTCGCGTCAATCCACCAGCATACAATCTCCCAATTCCCCACTTCCCTTCCCTGCGCGTCTGCCAGGACGTTTCTTCTTCACCCGGAGTAGCTTGGATGATATCGAAGCGCTGCTTCGCAGCCGCTTCCCTGATGAGACAGCCCGGATCATCGCCCAGGCTGAACGGATTTGCCGCCACGAGTTCGACCTCCTCGGGTATTCCGGTTTGCCATACGGCCCTGCCATCGACTGGCGCTGGGATCCAGTCAACGACAAGCGTGCGCCACAGAAGCTTTGGTACAAGATTCCCTACCTCGATTTCGATGCGGCCGGAGACCACAAAATCGTTTGGGAATTGAACCGGCATCAGCACCTTGTGACGCTTGCGAAGGCATATCGCTTGACCCGGGAAGGTAAATTCGTCAATGAGTTGCTGAGTGAATGGCAGGACTGGCAGCGCAAGAACTGTTATCCGCGCGGCATCAACTGGGCGAGCAGTCTTGAGGTGGCCTTTCGGAGCTTGGCCTGGCTTTGGGTGGGTCATCTGCTCGCGCCAAATTCGATTGTACCGGCTAGTTTCCAGAATGAACTGCTTCGCAGCCTGGCTCTAAACGCCCGGCACATAGAGCGCTATCTTTCGACCTACTCATCTCCAAATACCCACTTATTGGGAGAAGCCGTAGCGCTGTTCTTCATCGGGACGCTTTGTCCGCAACTGAGCTCAGCGGCGCGCTGGCAGGCAACGGGATGGCAGATCATCCTGGAGCAGGCTGAAAGACAGGTGCGGGCAGACGGGTGGCACTTTGAGCAGTCCACGTATTATCACGTCTATGCCCTCGATTTTTTTCTGCACGCGCGAATTCTCGCGGCGCGTAATGAGATTTCCATCCCTCCGGCGTTCGACCGCACCATCGAGCGCATGCTCGAAGCGCTTCGAGCATGCTCCCAGGCCGGCGTTCCTCCTCGCTCCGGCGATGACGACGGCGGCCGCGTCTTTGACCCGAGGCGAAACCGCTGTGAACACATGCTCGATCCGCTTTCGACCGGAGCTATCCTTTACGGCCGCCCGGATTTCAAGGCAGCTTCCGGGGGTCTGAAAGAGGAGTCGCTATGGTTGCTCGGCCCAGAGGGAATACGCGAGTTCGATAAGATTAAAAGCACCGCCACTCCAGTTTCAACGCGGCTTGAAAGCAGCGGGATTTACGTGATGACAAATTGCGTGCAGACAGAGCATGAGTCTTCAATCGCCCCGCCGCTCCGCCAGCTCGTGATAGACGCGGGACCCCAGGGAACCGGCAACTCAGGGCACGGCCATGCGGACGCGCTGAGCGTGCAGCTTTCTGTTTCGGGAGAACAGTGGCTGATCGACCCAGGGACCTTTCGATACATCAGCCCTGGAGGGGAACGCGATTTTTACCGGGGGACTGAGGCGCACAACACGCTGCGGGTGGACGGGCGCAGCCAGGCGGACCCCGTTCATCCTTTCGCCTGGGACGAGCTTCCCCTTGTACAGACCGATCAGTGGATTGTTGGCAGGCGGTTCGATCTGTTCGCGGGCCATCACGATGGCTACTGCCGATTGGCGCAGCCCGTCACCCATCGCCGCTGGGTTTTTCACCTGAAATCGCACTTCTGGCTAGTCCGGGATTTAGCAGAAGGCGAAGGAGAGCATGACCTTGAGCTATTCTGGCGCTTCGCGCCGCCGCTTGTGCCTTCTTACACGCCGCCCGGCTTCACGTTGGCGCGAGCGGCAGCCACAGGTACGGACAGCCGGACGGATAGGCGAACCAGGGGCCTGCGTCTTCTCCCGGTCGAGGGGCACGGCTGGTCACAGGAAATCCGCCGGGGACGCACGTCGCCCGCCTACGGCGTCGAAGAAGCTGCGCCGGTGATCTGCTTTGCTGCAAAGCAGAAGCTAGTCCCGGCTGAATTCGCCATCCTTCTGCAGCCGCTCGATGACATGCCGGCAGGTGAGGTGAGCTTTAAACGGACGGGCGCCGGCGAATCAACTGGCGTCCAGGGCTACCGCTACACTGCCTCTGAAGCTCATCACCTGATTTTCTTTTCAGATCGCGGTGGAGACTGGGAGACCGGCTCATGGAAGAGTGATGCCCGCTTCATTTACGCCGGCCTTTGCGGCCGCGATGAGACTGTTCACCTGGCGCTCTGTGGCGGCAGCTACCTCGACCACGGCGCTAAGCGCCTCCTGGAATGCGACCGCTCTGTGGCGTGGTGCGAGATGATGTTTCATCACGGCGGCCTCGAAATCTCGTGCTCTGACCCAGGCGCGGTTGCCGAAGGCGACTCCGCCAACCTAGACTCGCTCTGGGAAGCGCTGCTGAAAAACTGGCTATTGTCATGCTGAATCGTTCCGCGCGCCATTCTGATCCGCTTCACTCCTGTGCGAATCTCTCTGGGCCGGTTCGCTCCAATCCTCGTCATTCTGAGCGGAGCGAAGAATCCCAGGACAGGCCCGCGAAGCATATGCCCTGAAAGTATCCCGTAGTGCCGGCATCTTGCCGGCCTTGTCTCAAGCCAGCGAGACGCAGGCGCTACATTTTCATGCTTTGGGGTGTCGCCAAGCGATATGACCGGCTGCCCTGAGTGAATCGAAGGGCTCGGAATGACATTCGGACTTTTGCAACGAATTTATTAGCCGGGACACAAGGCGGCAATCTGTTATGGCGTTAGAGGGTCCCTATGCCTGCTTAAAATTTTATTGTCTCATGGGTCTTATGGGTCTCCTTCGTCTCGTCTGGAGTTGTTAAGCTGGATGAAGCCCATCGTGGCGAATCGGTGTCTTGAAATCATGGCTCTCATCTTTCGCAAACCCGGTTTCATCGGAAGGAGGCTGAAGGCGCGGGTCTGGCGCGCTAACCGGCCTCAGGGGCGATGGGATGGCAAAGCGAGAAAACGCTTTGGGATCAATAAGGAACAGGTTGAGTATGGCAGTCCTATTCCGGATTCAGATCCCGTGGCAGCGCCGCGGCGCAAGGAAGGCGGCGAGCGAGACTCGGTAGTGCCGATTACGGTTTCAGGATAGGAGTCTCGTCGTAAACTACAGTCTGCTGGCGTCCGTTCTGTTTAACGTAGACGTTCGTAAAGGCCCGAAGCCGGACAATACGCTTGCCGTTGAAAGTTAGTTTCGAGACGGTACGGCCCGTCAGGACAGCCGAACCAGGAGCGGCTGGCTGCGTGCCCGATGGGCCAGAGATTGGAGCCGGCAGGCTCCCGTTAACCCTATGTGTGGAATTTGCGGAGTATTTAATTTCGACCGGGTGCAAGAGGTGGACAGCTATGTTCTGGCCTCCATGAACCGGCAGATCGTCCATCGCGGACCTGATGACGAAGGATTTTTCCGGGCGGGAAACATCGGCCTTGCGATGCGCCGTCTCAGCATCATCGACCTGGCCAGCGGCCATCAGCCGATGAGCAACGAAGACGGCAACGTCTGGATTGTGTTCAACGGAGAGATATACAACCATCAGGAGCTTCGGCCCGGCCTCGAAGCTCGCGGACACCGCTATCAAACCCACTGCGATACGGAAACCATCATTCATCTCTACGAAGAGTATGGCGAGGAATGCGTCAGCCGCCTGCGCGGCATGTTTGCCTTCGCCATCTGGGACGCCGCGAAGCGCCGGCTTTTCTGCGCCCGGGACCGCCTGGGCATTAAGCCTTTTTACTATGCCTTAGATGAACGGCGATTCCTGTTCGGCTCTGAGATCAAAGCTCTGCTTGCCCATCCCAGCCTGCGCGCTGAGCTTGACCGGTCTGTCTTGCCCGAGTATCTCGCTTTCGGCTACCTCGCCGGCGAAGCAACGTTTTTCAAAGGTGTTCGCAAGCTCATGCCAGGCCATACACTCGAAATTGGCGAGGACGGCCGTGGCAATATCCGCCCATACTGGGACCTTGCTGCGCCGGAAAGAGACTCGCATCCGCGTAAGTATTACGTCAACACGTACCGCGAATTGCTCGAGCAGGCCGTTTCAACGCACTTGATGAGCGACGTTCCCCTCGGCGTTTTTCTGAGTGGAGGGCTGGATTCGAGCGTGGTTGCCGCGCTCACCACCCGGCTGCGCCGCTCCCCGATTGAGACCTTCTCAGTAGGCTACGCCGAAGCGTCTTACAGTGAGCTGCCGTTCGCTCAGACCGTGGCTTCCCACCTCGGCTCCGTGCACCACGAGGTGCGAGTTGGCTGGCAAGACTTTATGGAGGCTATGCCACGCCTGGTCTGGCATGAGGATGAGCCTATTGTGTGGCCCTCAAGCGTCTCGCTCTACTTTGTAGCCAAGCTCGCCCGCGAGCGCGTGACCGTGGTATTGACGGGCGAGGGAAGCGATGAAACTCTGGCCGGTTATACCCGTTATGCCTGGACGCTGTGGAACGCCCGGTTTGACCGCGCCTACCGCGCCGTGCTTCCCGGCGGGCTGCGTGGCTCAATCCGCACAGCGCTCGACGAGCCTCGCTGGCTTCCGCTTGGCGTCCAGCGCCGCCTCCGCCACACTTTCCTCGCCCGTGACGGCGCCTCCTGGCCGTCTTTCTATTTTGACAACTTTTATTCCGCATTCACTGAGTCTGCTCAGCAGGAGTTGTTGGCCAAAGCTCTGGCGCCCGCGCCGGGTGCGGCTTACGATCATTCGCTGGCCTACTGGCAGCGCGCTTCCGGCGACTTCCTGCACCGGCTGCTCTACACCGATATCAAAACCTATTTGGTTGAGCTCCTCATGAAGCAGGACAACATGAGCATGGCCGCCTCGATCGAGAGCCGCGTCCCGTTTCTCGATCACGTCCTCGTGGAGTTCACCGCCGGCATTCCGTCCCGCTACGAACTTCATGGACTCGCCGGCAAGATGATCCTTAAAGAGGCTGCGGAAGATCTCCTTCCGGCATCCATCATTTACCGGAAAAAAATGGGTTTCCCCACCCCGCTTCGCGGCTGGCTTGCTGGGCCGCAGCTCGAGGGCGTTGAGCGCCTGCTGCTGGAGCCGCGGAGCCTGGAATGGAATCTTTTCCGGCCCGAGGCAATCCGCAAGCTCTTCGCCGAGCAGCGCGCCGGCGCCCGGGACCACTATGAACGCATCTGGAGGCTGATGAACCTGGAGATTTGGCGCCGTGTATTCCTCGACCGCGATCCTGCCTACGCGCCCAATCCGTAACGTATCCATAGGATCGCCGCCGGCCAGCGGGACGCTGGCGCTACAGGCGGCTGGACGTAGCCGAATTTTCCCATTGCAGGACCTCTGCAAAAATGGTAATGTCTCTATCTCTTATGATTCTGCTGTTTCCCCAACCCATGGTTCGCTGCATGATGCGCTCAGACGCGCCTTTCTGTTGTTGTTGATGGCTGCCCGCGTCGAATCCCTTTTCTTCTAATCTGGCTTTTTCATTTTGGTATTTCTTGATGAGGAGGTTTTAAGCTATGACTGATTACAAGCATCCCGAGGCCTTGGTAACCACGGAATGGGTCTCACAACATGCCGCTGATCCGAAGGTGCGGCTGGTGGAAGTTGATGTGGATACCAGCGCCTACGAGAAAGGTCATATTCAAGGCGCGGTTGGCTGGAACTGGCAGTCGCAGCTCCAGGATAACGTGCGCCGCGACCTGCTGAACAGGGAGCAGTTTGAGAAGCTCATGGGCGCGTCGGCTATCAGCCGCGACACCACCGTGGTTCTATATGGCGACAATAATAACTGGTTTGCGGCCTATGCGCTGTGGCAGCTAAAGTACTACGGCCACCCTGACGTCCGGTTGATGAACGGCGGGCGCAAGAAATGGGAGATCGAAGGCCGCCCCTTCACCACCGAAGCGCCCAGACTCAGCCCGGTACAGTACAAGGCCGGCGCGCCGGACGAAAATCTTCGGGCGCGGCGCGAGATGGTCTTCGATGTCATGAAAAACAAAAATGCTTACCTCGTCGATGTCCGCTCGCCAGACGAGTTCACGGGCAAGGTGATTGCCCCTGCCGGAATGACGGAAACAGCCCAGCGCGGAGGCCACATCCCTGGCGCCATCAGTTTCCCGTGGTCTAAAGCCGTCAACGAGGATGGTACGTTTAAATCCCACGATGAGCTTGCGAAACTGATGGAAGCCCAAGGCGTGCGGCCGGGGCAGGAAGCTATCGCTTATTGCCGGATCGGAGAGCGCAGCTCGCATACCTGGTTTGTGCTGAAGTATCTGCTGGGATTCGACAAAGTGCGCAACTACGATGGAAGCTGGACAGAGTGGGGTAACCTCGTCGATGCTCCGATTGAAAAAGGTGAAGCAGCAAAGGCAGGAGCGTAATGATTACGCCAATTCCTTGTAGGGGCGGCGCCTAAACTACGTTCCATTAGTAGTGCCTCAGTTTGGTTGGTGTAGCGGCGAGTTTATCTCGGCATCTGGCGGCATTGAGCCGCCTCTATATCCAAAGCTGAGACACTGCCGCCTAGCGAGGTGTTTGGTGAAAAAGTCAGCAGTGTGTCATTCTGAGGAGTCGAAGACGGTCCTGAGCGAAGACTTCATGGGCCTTCGGCCCGCCACCTGGAATGGAAAGAAAACCGCTGTCATGCTGAGCGGCAGCGAAGCATCCCGGTTTCGAGGGTAACGAAGCAGATTCTTCTCTTCGCTCAGAATGACAGCGCGAGAAGTTTTTAAGCAACCCCCTATTCTATGGCCTTTCCGGCAGCGATGGCGGCCGCCCCCGCTTCACACTAAAAACCGATTGCGCGGATGACGTGCCCAGTAAAATACTATTTCAGGTGCAGCCGGAAATTCTTCTTGTCCGGGATGATCTCTACCTTGTCCTCACGCGCGAGCCAGCCCACAGCAAAATTCACAAGATCGCTTTCACCGTTCAGTTTCCGTTTTAACTGCGTTAGGGTTTGCGGCCCCCCTTCGGAAAGGTGGCGCCAAATCTTTCCTGCCGTGTTTCCAACTTCTTCGTTGAGTTCCATCTGTCAAATCCTCCCACTATGAAGCCTGAATTTTGAAGAGATCAGCCGGCGTTTGCGGAATGATGATTCTCTTCAACGCCGGCGCGGATGCTTCCGCCTATAAATTTGTCGTCCTTCCGCTGTGTCAAAAACAATTAGATGCCGCCGTACTACGGAGATGCATTACGTGATTCCCTGTAATCGCCGGGTTTAAATTCCAGGCCAGATTTAGGGCTATCTTGCGGAATGCTTCCCTGCCCCGGAATCGAACTGCGAACTCTCCGTGCAGCATTTAACCGTTCGTATAATGATAGCTCGCCGGCGGGCGTGTTTTCCAGGCTAAAACAATCCGATAGCGGACAGATCAACGGCTAATGTTACGGTGCGAACCAAATTTGTAATTCTCAATAGACTTGAAGATCGAGACCCGCTTTTTTGTTAGTTCCGTTTGGCAGCTCGGCGGCGGAGAAAGGCTGCCAATTCGATCAGTCCGTAAAAGAATAGGCAAAACCACAGGTCCACGAAAGTTCCCCAATCGACCAGCCGATGATGCCGAGCGCGCGGCGGAAGCCAGGGAAGAAGGTTGAAATAGGAAATGTTGCCAAGAAGAATCGCGGCTAAATATTTAATCCAGCGGCGGGCTGTTGGGCTCATGCGGAACAATTGTAGCTATACTGAGGGGGCAACGCACTTATGGCTTCCCCAAAACTGTCTCTCGATGCGGAGGTTAAGTATGTAAAAGGCGCCGGGCCAGCTAGGGCCGAGACGCTTGCCTCTCGCGGAATCCGCACGGTCGAGGACCTGCTTTACTATACGCCATTCCGTTATGAGGATCGGACACTCCTGGCGCGCGTCCGCGGCCTCGTGCCCGGGCAAACCGCAACCATTATGGTCAAAGTCATTGCATGCGGTCCCGTGCGAACCCGCAGCAGGCTTTACATCTACGACCTTGGCGCCCTCGACGCCAGCGACCCTGTGTCCGGCGGAATGATTCGTTGCCGGTGGTTTAACGCGGTCTATCTCGAAACAAATAGAGTTTTCCGGGCCGGCCAGCGCGTGCTGTTCTATGGTAAGGTCGAACTCGATCAGTACGGCAACGGCAATCTGGTGATGATTCAGCCCAAGTTTGAGATTCTTTCCGCCTCTGCCGAGGGCATCGAACCGCTCGAAGTTGGCCGCGTCACTCCTATCTATGAAGCGATCGGCAACCTGAGCCCAGCCGTACTCCGCAGGCTCATGTGGAACGCGCTGGCAGTGGCCGGCAGCGGCATTCCGGAGAACCTCCCCGGCTCGATCGTGAAGAGGAATAAGTTGCAGGACCGCACCACCGCATTGCGGCTGACCCACTTTCCAGAAGCCAGTCAGCCTCTTGAAAACTTATTGCGCTTCCGCACAGCCGCACAGGAACGGTTGATTTTTGAGGAATTCTTCAGCGTGGCGGTGGCCCTGGCATTGAAGCGGCGGCGTATGAAGTGGTTGCCAGGAGTGCAGCTCAGCATAACGGAGGACGTCCGCCAGGCTGTTAAACGCATTTTGCCCTTCCATCCGACAAAGGCTCAAAAGCGAGTGCTCAAGGAAATCGTGGACGATATGACTTCGCCTCATCCGATGAGCCGCCTTCTGCAAGGCGACGTTGGCTCCGGCAAAACCATCGTCGCGCTTGAGGCCGCGGTGGTCGCGATCCAAAACGGCTACCAGGCAGCCCTCATGGCCCCCACTGAAATCCTGGCGACGCAGCACTACCTTCAGTGCAAGCAGCTTCTTTCCCCGCTAGGCTACCGCACTGAGTTACTGGCCGGCGGCCGCAAAGCGCGCGAAAAGGAGCTCGTCAAAGAGGGATTGGCGGACGGAACTGTGCAATTGGCGGTGGGCACACATGCCCTGATTGAGCCGAATGTGGAGTTCGCGCGCCTCGCCCTGGTGATCGTGGATGAGCAGCACCGCTTCGGTGTGATGCAGCGGTACGATCTGTTATGTAAAGGACGGGCGCCTCATTTGCTCGTGATGACAGCCACACCCATTCCGCGTACTCACGCTCTGACGCTTTACGGAGATCTTGATTTCTCAGTGATTGACGAATTGCCTCCCAACCGCTCGCCCATTGTCACGCGCTTGTTCGCGGAGCGCGACCGCTCGCAGGCGTTCGAATTCATGCGGGCAAAAATCAGGAACGGTGAGCAGGCCTACGCCGTTTATCCGCTTGTTGAGGAATCGCAGAAGCTCGATCTCAGGCCGGCAGTTCGCATGTTTGAGCAGCTATCTCACAGCGTATTTCCTGAGTTTCGGGTTGGCTTGCTGCACGGACGGCTGCCTCGGGAGGAAAAGGAAAGCGTCATGCTCCGCTTCAAAGCAGGCGAGATTCAAGTTCTGGTTTCGACGACGGTGGTTGAGGTGGGCGTGGACGTGCCGAACGCTACGGTCATGCTGGTTGAGCACGCCGAGCGCTTCGGGCTAGCGCAGTTGCACCAACTGCGAGGGCGCATCGGCCGCGGACCAGGCAAGGCCTTCTGCCTGCTGGTAGCGGGCGAGCCGCGCAGCGAGGTGGCAGATGAGCGGTTGAGAACTTTGGCGGAAACTCATGACGGTTTCCGGATCGCCGAGATGGATTTGAAGCTGCGCGGGCCGGGTGAGTTTCTTGGAACGCGGCAGTGGGGCATACCCGCATTTCGCATCGCCAACCTCATGCGCGATCAGGAAATCCTTGAATGGGCACGACGGGAAGCAGCCGAATTTGTGCAGAATCCGGAATCGCCGGAGGAGTTGAGTCAATTTACCCATTCCTTGCGATCCGAATGGAAGGAGCGTTACAGCCTCGCGCAAGTCGGGTAAGGCGCTGCTACTTCAAAGAAAAGCGCGCTGCTGCTGTCATTCCCACGTAAGCGAATCTAAATTCCGCTTGCGCTGCGGAAGTGACATCAGGTAGCTGCCTTGGCGGCTTTGCGCCTTTGCGAGAGGCTTTTTATTGAGGTTTCCTTCTAGGCTGGCCGATATGCGGATTGTTGCCGGAAGCTATCGCGGGTTACGTCTGAAAACGCTGCGCGGCGAAGCGCTTCGCCCCACCTCGGATCAGATGCGCGAAACGCTTTTTGACATCCTCGGCACGTGGATTCGCGGCGCGCGCTTTCTGGATCTTTACGCCGGCAGCGGCGCGGTAGGAATCGAAGCGCTCAGCCGGGGCGCAAGCGAAGCAGTGTTCGTGGAGCGGCGCCGCTCTGCCGCAGAAACCATCCGGAAGAATCTGCTTGCGCTCGGCATTCGCTCCGGCTTCCGGGTGATGCCAAGCGGCGCAGAAACTGCAATCTCACGTCTGGCGGAAGAGGGCGCGCGGTTCGACTTTTTATTCCTCGATCCGCCTTACGCTGAAATCCGCGAGTATCACACTACCCTGCGAGACTGCAGCCGGTCCGGCATCCTAGCCCATGAGGCAGTGGTGATCGCGGAGCACTCCCGCCACGGACAGCTCGAAGAGAGCTATGGAGCGCTCGTTCGCTTCCGGCTGCTGCGTCACGGGGACTCACAATTCGGGTTCTATCGGAGCGAAAAATCGCAGCGTTACACCGCGAACGCTGCGCCACAAATTCCTTCGTTGTAGCGCAGGGTCCGCCCTTGGACCCTGCGGCTTTTGAAATGCTCAAACTCTGCGTTGCGCCGCTACTCAGAATTACCTTGCCAATCGGCCTGACATGTGATAGCCTAGCTAAGTAGCATTGCTCCCTCCAGCCACCCCTCGCATAGCCTCAACCCTGTTGTCACAGCTTCGATTTCAAGTGAGGGTTTTATGGGTAGACCTACGACAATAAAAGGGGCTGGATCGTCAAACCTCATCAACCAGACCGGGGTGTTGGCTCAGCCAGATGATTCTTTTGCACGGGCGCTTTGGGACGCCCCTGGAATCCTCAGCACGCCAGCCCGCTACTTGCCAGCAGATGCTCCGCCGCGCAAGAAGCGGCCGCTCAGGGCTCCGGCGCCGGAAACTCACTTTTTCAATACCTCAGACGGCATCGAGTTGCGATTGCTTCGCTATCGCGGAGGCCGCAAGGGGCCAGTCATTCTGAGCCACGGAGTGGGCGTTTCCAGCCTTATCTTCCGCACGGACACCATCCCAACCAACTTAGTCGAGTTCCTTGTGGCGCATGGCTTTGACGTATGGGCGCTCGACTACCGGTCGAGTATCGAGCTTGCCTCGTCGAACCTGCAATCGACGGCGGACGACGTGGCCACCTACGACTATCCTGCGGCAGTGGCCACTGTGCAGGAGCTTACCGGAGCGTCCAGCGTACAGGCGGTAGTGCACTGCTTCGGGTCGGTCAGCTTTTTCATGGCAATGCTTAAGGGCTTAAAGGGAATCCGCTCGGCAGTTTGCTCGCAGGTCGCCACTCACCTGCTAACGTCGCCTATTACTCAGATCAAATGCGGGATCTACATTCCGGAGGTCCTCAACGCGCTGGGAGTCCAATCGCTGAACGCCTACATAAACGACCACGCGCCTTGGGAAGACCGGCTTTACGAAGCCGCCATGCGCCTTTACCCAATGCCGCTGGACCAGCTCTGCGATAACCCGGTCTGTCACCGCATAACCTTCATGTATTCGCAGGTCTTTGAGCACCAGCAATTGAACGCCACCACGCACAGATCATTACACGAGATGTTTGGCTCAACCAACGTCAGCGCGTTCGAGCACCTCAGCCTCATGGTTCGCACCGGCCATATTGTGACAGCCCAAGGAGGCGAAATCTATTTGCCGCATCTGGCCAAGCTGGCTATTCCAATTGCTTTTATTCATGGGGGAGAAAATCGATGCTTCTTACCGCGAAGCACTGAGATTACCTACGAGCTTTTGCGAGACCGGAACGGCAAAGGCCTTTACACCCGCACCGTGATTCCTCACTACGGGCACGCGGACTCGATTCTGGGTAACAATGCCGCCTCCGATGTTTATCCGCACATCGCGCAGCATCTGGAAGAGACGAATGAACGATAACCCTGGCCAAATAAAAACCCCGGGGGATTGCGCCGACCGCAACCGCCCGGGGCTTTCGGATGCTGATGGGATTGGCTTTCTCGCCAGTTGCGTAAAACAGGCGCCAACCAGCGCCTCGAACCTCTCCGCGCTAGAGAGAGGATCCCAAAAGCCAGCGCTAGCGAGCGCCTAAGCCTCAGCACCCTCGCTAAGTTTACAGTCCGTTGACATGGATCACCTCCTTTCTAGCGATGAGCCGATGATAAAAGCGCATCAACCTCAAGTCAAGGCTCTTCACAGGGACC
>JBOGJZ010000259.1:0-2919 GCA_050745645.1 Terriglobia bacterium
AGCCAGTTCTCTCACAAATACCGCCTGGACGCCTCGAATCCTATCGTTTTTCCGGGTGGGGAGATGAGGATTGTCTCGAGCAAAGAATTTCCGATACAGACGACGCTCACAGCCGTTCTACTGGACTTGAAGCCGGGAGCGTTGCGGGAAATGCACTGGCATCCCAGGGCGGATGAATGGGTCTACTTCCAGTACGGGAAGGCGCGGATGCAGATCTTCGGGGCGCACGGGCGAGTGGCGGTGAATGATTTTGAGGCTGGCCAGGTGGCGTTTGTCCAGCAAGGGTTCGGCCATTACATCCAGCAGATTGGGGATGAGCCCACCCGGGCGATTGTGCTCTTCAACAGCCCGTTATACGAGGAGATATCGCTATCGACGTGGCTGGCCTCGAACCCCGCATATCTGATCGAAGACAATTTCAGCTTGACCGGAACCGAAGTAGCGCAGTTGCCTAAGAAACAACTCGGCATCCTTGCGTAAGCGGCGCTATCAGCCTGTTAAGCTTCTCTTGCTGGAACTGCGAACGGCCTGGAGATTCCTCGTCGCCTGCGGCTCCTCGGAATGACAGGCCGGACGATTTGTTCAGCAACTTACTAGGCTAGTTTTGGATGCAGGTTAGCTGGATTTCTAGCTCATTATTTTGCGGCTACGGGCTGCGCGCAGAAGGTGAGCCAGCCGAACTTGTCTTCGGCGAGGCCTTGCGCGATGGAGAGCAGCCTCTCCTGCAGTTTCCGCGTTATGGCGCCAGGCTGTCCGCGGCCGATCACGATGCGGTCGATGGACCGGAGAGGAGTGATTTCCGCCGCCGTGCCGGTGAAGAAGACTTCGTCTGCAATGTAGAGCGCCTCGCGCGGAATCGTTTGCTCGATCACAGGGATGTCCAGGTCTTCAGCCAGCGTAATGACCGAGTCGCGAGTGATGCCGGGTAGCACGGAGGAACCTAGCGGAGGGGTATATATCCTGCCGTCGCGTACTATGAAAATGTTCTCTCCGCTTCCCTCGCTGACGTTGCCTGAATTATCGAGCGCGATGCCCTCCGTATAACCGTTGACAGCGGCTTCCATCTTGATCAATTGCGAATTCATGTAATTCGCAGAAGCTTTAGCCATGGCAGGCATTGTGTTGGGCGCGAGGCGGTTCCACGATGAAACGCAGACGTCGATGCCGTTTTTCAAGGCTTCATCACCCAGATATTTTCCCCAGCGCCAGGTGAGGATGTAAATTTCGACGGGGTTCTTGAGCGGGTTTACGCCAATTTCGCCGTAGCCGCGGAAAGCCACCGGGCGGATGTAGGCGTGCTGAGCCTGGTTCACTCTGATAAGCTCAATCATGGCTTGCTGAAGCTGAGACGAGGAGTAGTCAAGCTCCATGCGGTAGATTTTACAGGAATTTAGCAGGCGGGCAGTATGCTCCTTCAACCGGAAGATGGCTGGGCCCGGCGGCGTCTCATAGCAACGGATACCTTCGAACAAGCAAGAGCCGTAATGGAGGGCGTGCGCCCCTACGTGGATTGTAGCATCCTGCCAGGGGATGAACTTTCCGTTATGCCAAACCTGTTCGTAGTAATCGATGGGCATGAACTCTTCTCCGGCTTCCCGGTCTCATTTGAGGCGTTTGGAATGATTCGCCCTGCACAGAATTATAGCATGGCTGGCACGGGGGGCGCGTCAGTTTGGTTATTCTCCGTGATTTCCCGTTGGCGCAGCTTGCGCTTGTCAGACCGCAAGCGTTGAGCCATGTTGCAGAGGCTGATATCGAGGAGTTGCCGATCGAGAATCGCCGCGAGCCGGAAGCGGCGACGAATTCAGGGCATCCACTCCGGCAGCATGGCTTTCAGCCGCACCGGGCAGGGGTTGCGGCCTTGGAGCTATCGCCTGAAGACCACCAACCTGGCCGAAGGCTTTTTTCGCAACCTGCGGCGCTTCCTGGGCCGACTCCCGGGCTTCCTTAGTCCCGAGCACGCCGATCGGGACTTGGGACTCTGCTTGCTGGGAGCCGAAAATGCTTAACCGGAGACCCATTACTCATTTTTCAACACGAATGGTTGATAGTGCCGGCTCAATTCGAGGCATTGACAAAAGCCTGTGACATAAGGGATGCTGTGTGCACTCGAATGGGGTAGCGCTGTTCGACACAAACTAACGGAGGTCTTTGCAGAGGATGGGAAAATTCATCATAGGGTTAATCATAGGGATACTATTGGTACCGTTCGGATTCTGGGTGTACGTGCGTTCGGGTTCGGCTCCGGTTGCTGTTGCCGATCCTCAGATGCCGTTCGAGCATTATTTTGCAAAGACGGCGGAGCATGCGAGGATCAATAGAGACATGCAGAAGTGCCCCATCGCCGCTGATGAAAGCGCCTACCTTGCCGGCGCGCAGATTTACAAAGAGAACTGCGCCGAATGCCACGGTTACGTTAATAAAAAGATGACGCCGGGTTCTATGTTTCCCATACCCCCTCAACTACTGCAAGGAAAGGGTGTGACAGACAATCCTCCAGGTGAAACGTTCTGGAAGGTTCAAAACGGCATACGGCTTTCTGGAATGCCGGCGTTTAGCGACCGGCTTTCGACTGACCAGATGTGGCAGGTCTCTCTGTTGCTTGCGAACGCCAACAAGCTTCCGGATTCCGCGACCCAAGCCCTTACCTATACGCCGCCGGCGCCTGCGGTATCCGACCCCGGCGAGGCTGTAGACAAAAAGTAAGAGCCATAGAGCTGAAATTCAAACGCGCATTGTAAAGCGCGTAATGGATTCTCGCTCCCCACTTTCGCGAAGAACAAGGTTTCCTGAGATCTCAGAATCGCTTCCCTGCCTGAAATACGAGGCGCGTGATGGCTGCTCTCCGCGCAACTTCGCGTCTTCTGAGCGCCCTCTAATACATCACGACTTCCAGTCTGCCGCCACTGCTCTAATGTT
>JBOGJZ010000260.1:0-20389 GCA_050745645.1 Terriglobia bacterium
CTAAAGCTGATTTCAAGTGCCAGGCATGGCATCCATCGGTGCGGTATTGTCAGGCAAGGTAAGTTGTTCCTAGTTAAAGATTATCCTCTCAATGATGCTGCTTTTCCGCCAGCCTTGGGCTTACGGAGCGCAGGTAACTATCGCATAGGGTCACGCCCTGCGCAGGTTTTACACCAGGGTCCCGATTCACTGAATTTAGTTCTTGACAAATATGGTATTATATGATTAATAAATAGACGGTTAGAATATTTGGCCGGCAAGACCAAAGCAGCCGCTGATCCCGGTGCTGCATCGTAGTAGCTTAAGGCCGGTCGCAGCGCGAGTAGTCGAGAAGGCTCGGAGCGCGAAGTGATTTTGGACCTTGGATTGCATAATACCTGACAAGGAGGCAAGCCATGGACTACGCAATGTCATCGGGCGGTTTGATGGTGCACTCTCGGGAGGACTGGCCGTGCGCCTGTTGCCGGCCACATGAGGTGGCGGATGGCCGCGCCTACTGCTTGTGCCTCAAGTGCGCTCGCAGCGTGATTCAAGCTGTGGAGGCTGGCGTTGAGGGTGTGAGAGCGTTACTAGACGACATCACGGACGCGCTCACCGTTTTCGAAAACGATACAGCGCTTCCTACGCTGGCAGTCAACTAGTTCCCGGTCCTGTCGAAACGGGCGCCGTTTGGGAAAACCAGCTTTCTTCGACCGCCTCGTGGCCCTTCTGATCCAGGAGAGGCCGCGAGGCGGGCTCAGTCCTATTGCTCCCTATAGCCAAGGATCTCGGCGGTTACGCCGCGCAGAATCCGCCCTTTGTGAATCGATTCCTTTTCCACCTTGCTGGCATAAGCAATCTTCCGGACAATAATACGGTAACGCTGATACTCGCAGTCATCGGGCAGCAAAAGATGTTCGCTGTTGTAGATTTCTCCAAAGCGAATCTCCTTGGCGCCGGCGTCGATCTCCGCCTCGAGCACGCGAGCGACCAGCCGGTCATTCTGGTAAATGGCATCATCTTCTCTCGCGGCGGCCGGGGATGATTGAGGCTGGGCGGCTGCCGCTGAAGGCGCCTCGTTTTTAGCGTCCATAGGATCCTCCGTATTGGGCTGAAAAACCCTATTATAACCAACGAAGACTCTGGCGTGAATTTCGCAACCAGTTGCTGAAAAGCCGATTCTGCCATGCTGAGCGCAGCACGTACGGGCGGCTCATCCTCACTCAGCCACCTTGAGGACGGCGAGGAAAGCCTCCTGCGGAATATCGACACGGCCTACGCGCTTCATCCGCTTCTTGCCTTCCTTTTGCTTTTCAAGCAGCTTCCTCTTGCGGGTCACGTCGCCGCCATAACACTTGGCGAGCACGTTCTTGCGGATGGGGGGCACGTTTTCCCGGGCGATAACTTTCGCGCCGATACTCGCCTGAATGGCCACTTCAAACATCTGCCGTGGGATCAGCTTGCGCATCTTCTCGCAAAGAACGCGAGCGCGCGCCTGAGCATGGTCGCGGTGGCAAACAAAGGAGAGCGCGTCAACCGGCTCACCGGCGATGAGCAAATCGACCTTCACCAAGTCAGATTCCCAGAATCCCGAAAGGTGATAGTCCAGCGAAGCGTAGCCGCGCGACACACTTTTCAGCCGGTCATAGAAATCCAGTACGATTTCGTTCAAGGGCAATTCATAAGTCAGCAGCACCCGCTTTTCCGAGACGTACTCGAAATTCTTCTGCACGCCGCGCTTCGCTTCGAGCAATTTCAAGATGCCGCCCAGGTACTCGTCCTGAGTGAAGATCAGCGCCGTGATGACGGGCTCTTCTATCTTGGCGATATCTCCAGCGGGCGGAAACTTGCTCGGCGTCTCGACTGCAAGCGTCTGCCCTGTCTTTGCCGTAATCCGGTAACGGACGCTTGGGGCCGTGGTGATAAGGTCCAGGTTGAACTCGCGCTCAAGCCGTTCCTGGATGATTTCCATGTGGAGCAGGCCCAGAAAGCCGCAGCGAAAGCCGATGCCGAGGGCGACGGAAGATTCCGGCTCGTGAAAAAATGAGGAGTCGTTGAGGCGCAGTTTATCGAGCGCGTCGCGCAGGGCTTCGTATTCTGTGGCCTCCACAGGATACAATCCGGCAAAAACCATCGGCTTGATTTCCTCGAATCCGGGCAGCGGCGCTGCGGCGGGGCGGGCCTGGTTCGTAATCGTGTCGCCGATGCGCGTGTCAGTGACCCGCTTGATATTGGCCATGATCAGGCCAACTTCGCCGGCCTGTAATTGATCCACGTGCATGGGCTTTGGAGTGAGGATGCCCAGGTCCTCAACCGTGTAGACCTGGCCGTTCGACCAGAGACGGATGGCGGCGCCAACCGAAAGCGTCCCTTCTACCACGCGCGCCAGCACGATCACGCCGCGATAGCTGTCATACCAGGAGTCGAAAATCAGCGCCTGCAACGGCGCTTCGCGTGAGCCGCCAGGCGGCGGAATGCGGCTTACGATGGCTTCGAGGACTTCTGGAACGCCAAGGCCCTGCTTGGCGCTGATGAGCAACGCCTGGCTCGAATCCAGCGCCAGCGCATTTTCCATCTGCCGCTTTGCCATCTCAACGTCCGCGCCAGGCAGATCTATTTTATTGATTATCGGAATGATTTCGAGCTTGTTGTGCATGGCAAGCTGGGCGTTGGCGAGCGTCTGAGCCTCCACGCCCTGCGACGCATCCACAACCAGCAGCGCGCCCTCACAGGCCGAAAGGCTCCGGGAGACTTCGTAGGAAAAATCCACGTGACCAGGAGTATCGATCAGATTCAACTGGTAAACGTTGCCATCTCGCGCGTTGTAGAGCAGCCGCACGGCATGAGCCTTGATCGTGATGCCCCGCTCGCGCTCCAGGTCCATCGAGTCCAGAACCTGCTCGGACATCTCACGCTTTGAGAGCGCGCCTGTCAATTCCAGTAGACGGTCAGCCAGAGTGGATTTGCCGTGGTCAATGTGAGCTACGATGCAGAAGTTGCGAATGAGTCGAGGGTCGGTCATGAAGAGCTAGTTCAACCGCGTGGGCGAGTCCACGCATCTGTGTGGGTGAGCCGCAGGGCGCTTGAATCAGCCTGGGTCTGGCCGTGGATTCCGGCGGCGGAGAATATCAGGAAGCATCAAACTGACGTGTTAGCGGCGATTCGGCAGCCTTTGAAAATCTAACAAAAGCGTTCCATACTGTCAAATTCCGCAGGGCGCCTCCCGCAAGTTGAGGAAAAAGCCGGTTCCGTCATAACTGAGGGAGAGTGAAGCCTCTGTTTGTTGTGTGAAAACGGAACAGTTTAGATCCTTCACTTTGCCCGGAGATGACACGCCCTAGCCTGCATTATTCATGAAGAGCTTAGCGTCTGCGGAAGGGCGGGGTTTCAACCCCGCCGAAAACGCTTCTTCCACTTTCTCGTTTCGCTCCGCGAGCGGCCTATCAGAACAAGCCGCTCGCGGCGCGAAACAGTAGGTATTCTGTTGGACGCCCATAACGGCACGGTTAAAACCGTGCCCTTCCGCCGTTGTCTGGCGCGTTCATGAATAATCCGCCCTACCCGAGGGAGCGACATGGGATATCCGCCGGCCGGTGAGCCGCTTTTCTGGGACGCCGCCCTTTATGACTCCAAACATTCGTTTATCTGGCAGCGTGGGTCAGAACTCCTCGAGCTGCTTGGCCCTAAGCCCGGTGAGTTTATCCTGGACCTGGGATGCGGCACGGGCCGTTTGACGGTTCAAATTGCCGGAGCCGGAGCAGAAACTCTGGGCATCGACAGTTCACCGGAAATGATCCTGGAGGCCATCAGATTACACCCCGGCCTGCGCTTTGAGGTGAGGGATGCACGCGATTTCAGCTTCAACCGTCCGCTTGACGCGGTGTTTTCAAACGCAGCGCTGCATTGGGTTCGTGAGCCGGAACGGGTGGTCCGCTCGATCGCAAAGAGCTTGCGGGCGGGCGGACGTTTCGTGGCGGAATTCGGGGGCAAAGGCAACATCAGCCGCGTAGTCGAGGCATTCTATCTCGCGCTCGGCGAAATGGGTTTTGTTGCCGGGCGCGGGATTAATCCCTGGTATTATCCAAGCATCGCAGAGTACAGCGCGATTCTTGAGCGCCACGGCTTGGAAACGGTTTTCGCCAGACTGTTTGATCGCCCCAGTCCCCTTGAAGACGGCCGGGCCGGACTGCAGAATTGGCTAAAGCTCTTTGCCGGCGCATTCTATTCCCGCGTTCCCGGCGACCGGCAGGAGGAATTTACCCGCCGAGTAGAGACGCTGCTGGAGCCTGCGCTGTTCCACGATGGAACGTGGGTGCTGGACTACCGGCGTCTTCGCATTGTGGCGGTGAAAGGCGGACCGAGCGCCGAATGAAAAGCTCGTCGGCCAGAGAGAATGGAGCGATGACTTACCAGACCATACTTTATGAAAAGCGCGGCGGCCTCGGCGCCGTGACCGTAAACCGGCCGGAGAAGCTCAACGCGCTGAGCCGCCTCGTAGTTGAGGAGCTGAAGGCTTGCTTCGAGAGCATCCAATCCGACGACGAGGTCAGCGCGGTGATTGTGGCCGGTGCGGGTGAACGCGCGTTCATTGCGGGCGCCGATCTCAACGAGATCTCAGCCAGCAGCCCGGCCGAGGCTCACGAAGCCTCGATCCGCGTGCAAGAGTTGCTGAGATTGATTGAAAACCTGGGGAAGCCGGTGATTGCCGCCGTTCGCGGCTGGGCGCTTGGCGGAGGATGCGAGTTGGCGATGGCCTGTGCCATGCGCGTGGCTTCTGAGAACGCGCGCTTTGGCCAGCCGGAAGTGAAGGTCGGCCTCATCCCGGGTTATGGCGGCACCCAAAGGCTGCCGCGGCTCGTCGGCAAAGGACATGCCCTGGAAATGATTCTCACCGGCGAGCCGATTTCTGCGCAGGAAGCGTATCGCATCGGGCTGGTTAATCAGGTAACCTCGGATAGGGACCTGATTTCGACCGCGGAGAGCCTGGCGCGGAAGATTATGGGCAACGCGCCGCAAGCGGTTAGGCTCTCGATGGAAGCCGTTAATCATGGCCTCGAGATGACCCAGAAAGAAGGGGAATTTTTAGAGGCGGCGTTATTCAGCCTGTGTTGCACGACAGAAGATATGAAAGAAGGAACGCGTGCGTTCCTGGAAAAGCGTCCGCCTCAGTTCAAGGGCCGGTAAAGATCTCTCGTTATCGTGTCATGCAGAGCGCAGCGACCTGTCCCGGCGAAGCCGGGAAGCATTCGGCGTCACAGGTGGATCAATAACTATCAGAATGATGGTTCGTGATCGCGGCGGCCGTTCAGACTTATGGCATCAAGAAGGAAAGCTCGCGAACTAGCTCTGCAGATGTTGTTCCAGTGGGACGTTGGGCAACACTCGCCGGAGCAGGTTGTTGCGACGTTCCTCACGCCTCGCAAGCTGGCCCCCGAGACCCGGCAATTCGCCTGCACTCTGTTTGAAGGCGCCGTTAGAGAGATGGGGGAGCTCGACGGGTTGCTCCGAAGCCAGGCGGAGCATTGGCGGCTGGAGCGCATGGCCGCGGTGGATCGTAACATTCTCCGCCTGGGACTCTACGAGCTTTTGCACAGTCCCGAGATCCCGCATCCGGTCGTTTTGGACGAGGCATTGGAGCTCGCCCGGCGTTTTTCAACCATGGATTCGGTGAGCTTTATCAACGGCATTCTCGACGGCATCCTGAAGTCTCGCGCGGGCATTGAGACAAGCGAGAGCGGAGCGAAGCCCTGAGCAGGCGCGAGATCAGCGTTTACACCCTTGCCGCAGGAAGATAGAATCAAGGAGTTGCGCATCTGACGGGATGACGCTGAAAAACCAGCCCTGTGGTCCTATGACTGAAGCAGCGGTCATTTACCCCGGGTCGTTTGACCCGATCACGAATGGTCATCTTGACCTGATCCAGCGCGGCAGCCGCTTGTTCGACGGGCTCGTGGTCGCGGTGCTCACGAATCTTGAGAAGGCGCCGCTATTCGATGTCACCGAGCGTGTTGAGATGCTTACCGAGGTCACCCAAGGAATGCCCAACGTCTCTGTAGACACGTTTAGCGGCCTGCTCGTGGATTACGCCCGCAAAAAGAAAGCCCGCGCTATTCTGCGCGGAGTGCGTGCGTTTTCCGACTACGAGTATGAGTTGCAGATGGCGCTGATGAACCGGAAGCTCGAACCGGAGCTGGAAACCGTTTTCATGATGCCTGGCGAATCCTTCCTTTACATCAGCTCGCGTCTGGTGAAGGAGATCGTGCAGCACGGAGGCCCGGCGGCTGGACTCGTGCCGCCGCTGGTCGAACAGAGGTTGCGGCATAAGCTTTTTGCTCAGATAGCGTCAGAACGGTAGGGAAAACAGGTAGTGTCCTAAATCTGTGTTGGTGTGGTGTTGGCCTTGCGCCTTTTGGCGTGTATAAATCAGGTTCCTTTAGCACCGTGGATAAATCATTATCATTGAAGGGCCTTAGGTTTTTAGCTGACAGAAAAACGGGCAGATCGGTGCCGCCCTCTTTTATGCGTCTCCAGTGGGAGACGCATGGGAATGCGGCGAATGACGCGGCTGACGAACGCTTTCAGCAAAAAATGGGAGAACCTGAAAGCCGCTTACGCGCTATGGTTTGCGTGGTAAAATTTCTGCCGTGTGCATAGCACGATCCGCATGACGCCCGCGATGGAAGCCGGTATCGCGGACCATATTGGGACACTGGGAGAACTAATTCAATGACCTCCGCCTTGCTGGAACTCCCAAACATTTCCAGTCGATTTTCAGAAAATGCCTCGATTGTCGTTTATGAGGGAGATACGGAGGTTTTCCTAAAGACCCTCCCAAATTCCTCCATATCACTGATTATTACTTCTCCACCCTACAACCTGGGAAAAGAGTACGAATCGAAAGTTGACATTGAATCATATTTGGAGGGCCAATCTGCCACGATTCAACAATTGATTCGAGTGCTGAACAACCAGGGAAGCCTTTGCTGGCAAGTTGGGAATTGGGTCAACAATGGTGAGGTTTTCCCTCTTGATATCTTTTATTACCGGCTTTTCAAGGATTGTGGACTGAAGCTGAGGAACCGGATCGTCTGGCATTTTGAACATGGGCTGCACTGTTCCAAGCGGTTTTCGGGTCGCTATGAGGTACTGTTGTGGTTCACAAAGTCAGACGATTACATCTTCAATCTGGATCCTGTTCGGGTCCCCTCGAAATATCCAGGAAAGACCTATTTCAAGGGTCCAAAGCATGGCAAGCCATCTGGAAACCCTCTTGGGAAAAATCCCTCTGATTTATGGAGATTTGTTTCGGAGGAATGGGAAAGAGAGGTCTGGGAAATTCCGAACGTCAAGTCCAATCATCCAGAAAAAACTATTCATCCCTGCCAATTCCCGATTGAGCTGGTCGAGCGTTGCGTGCTGGCCCTCACGGCTGAGCATGAATGGGTTCTTGATCCATACTGTGGAGTTGGGTCCGCTCTTATTGCTGCGGTTAAACAGGGAAGGAAAGCCATCGGCTGCGACAAGGAAAGGCGATACATCCAAGAGACGCATTCTCGGCTAATGCAATTTTTCAACGGAACACTCAAACTCCGCCAACTTGGTAAAGGCGTTCATGTGCCGACCGGCAAAGAGAAAGTCTGTCAAACACCTAAAGAGTGGGAAGCTCCCCTATTTGGAGACGACCGCTCTTGAGAATTGTTGGTAGATATTCCTTCAATGACGGAGCGGCATTCATTCAGCAGCATACCCCTCATTTGCTTGCGGAAATAGAAGAGGCTGTCTGCGAAGTGAAAGCCCATGAGCACAAGACCAAGGCAAGCAAAGAGAAAACGATGCCGGGCCGGATGCTATTCAGTCCAAAATCATTGAACAAGGCGTTTAAGGCCAGCTTCCAGCGCAGGGGATGGCAGTCCATCAAGGTCAACTGTGCATACCCCGTCGAATTCTACACTGATGATTACAAGCCAAAAGCTCTAAGGTCAGGTGCATTCAGAGAGATGGATTTTCTAAAGGAGAACTTGGGCGTAGAGATTCAACTCGGCAAGTACGCCTTCATGGTCTACAACGTCTGTGCCAAGATGACCATTTTCAAAAATAGAGGCTTCATCAATTCTGGCGTTGAAATAGTTCCAGTGAAGGAATTCGCCGATCATATGTCCACTGGTGTCTCGTACTTTGAGCAATTCGCTTGGGATCTGCAGGAGCGCGGAATCTCTAACCTGGACATTCCTGTTTTAATACTTGGGGTCCACTCGGACGAAAATATTGGCACGGCAACGCAGATTTAGGACACTACCGAAAAACAACAACGCTCGTCATCCTGAACGGAGCGAAGGATCTGAATCGGTTGTCTCTAACAGGTTGCTGAAAAATGGCTTGGAGCCTGTCATTCTGAGCGAAGCGAGGAATCTAAGTCTTTCCTTTTCAATACGACAAGCCGATGCTTCGCTGCGCTCAGCATGACCAATTTATCAGGCGATAATAAAGGGAAACGAGGTACAGTCATCATGGAATTTTCGCAACGAATTGGCAGAATTTCAGTCTCCCCGACGGCGGCTGTAGTGCAAAAGGCCGCGAAGCTGACGGCTGCGGGAGTTGACGTGGTGGATTTCGGCGTCGGCGAGCCGGATTTCCCGACTCCTGAAAACATCAAGCGCGCGGCCATCGAAGCGCTGAACCAAAATTTCACTAAATACACGCCGACCGGAGGAACGCGCGAGCTGAGAGACGCCATCGTCTGGCGACACGCGCAGGATTTCGGATCGAACTACGCCGTTGAGGAGTGTCTGGCGACGGTGGGCGGGAAGCACGCGATTTTTGAGGCCGTTGTGTCGCTCATTAATAGCGGAGACGAAGTGATCCTGCCGGTTCCCTACTGGGTGTCGTTCCTGGATATCGTCAACTATGCAGGCGGCAAGGTTGTGCTCCTCGAAACGCGGGACAGCGAGAATTTCGCCATCCGCGCTGAAGCGGTGGAGCGGCTGGTGACGCCGAAGACCAGGTTGCTGATCGTGAATTCGCCAAGCAATCCATCCGGGGCTGTCGTTCCGCCCGAAGAGATGGAAAAGCTCATGGCTCTGGCGGAGCGCCGCGGGTTCATCCTGATGTCGGACGAATGCTACTGCCACTTTCTGTACGACGGCGGCAAGCCGTTTTCACTCGGCTCCTCCAGGAATCGGGAGCATCTCATCATCGTGGGGTCGCTTTCCAAGACATACTCGATGACGGGCTGGCGAGTGGGCTACGCTTTGGGCGCAGCGCCCTTGATTAGCAAGATGTTGAATCTCCAAAGCCATTCCACCTCTAATCCGACCTCCATCGCGCAGAAGGCGGCCATTGAAGCGCTGCGCGGGCCGCAGGATTCCGTGCAGCAGATGCTTGCCGAATACGCACGGCGCCGCGACCGCATTGTGGCGGGGCTGCGGGCGATTCCCGGCATCCAGTGCGTGATGCCTCAGGGAGCCTTTTACGTCTATCCGAACGTGAAGCAAGCGCTTGACAAGGCGGGATTCGCTGATTCGACTCCGTTCGTTGAGCGGCTGCTCGAAGAAGAGCATGTGGCGCTGGTGCCGGGTCCAGCGTTCGGCACAGCGGAGCATGTCCGCTTTTCATACGCCACTTCTCAGGAGCGGATTGACGAGGGCGTGCGAAGGGTAAAGCGGTTTATCTCCAAGCTCGTTCCAGCCTATGCCCAAGCTCGATAGCCCACTGCAGCTTGCTCCTGTCTTTAAGCCGAAAATATGGGGGCGGCGCGATCTGGCGCCTGTCTATCCTGACTTCTGGACGACCTGGAGAGGCAAAAAGGTAGGCATTCACTATCCGCAGCGCGAAGCTGCCGAGAACGATCTGATCGGCGAGGCGTGGCTGACGGATGACGAGTCCGTCTTTTTGAATGGGCCGCTCGCCGGAATGAAGCTCGGCGAGGCGTACCTCCGTTATGGCGATGAACTGTGCGGTCGCTCGGTACGAAGCCGCCGGTTTCCGCTTCTCGCGAAGTTCCTGTTCACGAGCGACTGGTTGTCCGTGCAAGTACACCCCGATGATGACTATGCGCGCCGGCAGGAATCCGGCGGACCGGGCAAGTGCGAGATGTGGTACGTGCTCGAAGCGGAACAGAACGCTGAGTTTCTGCTGGGCCTCAAGCCACGCATCACCCTGGAACAACTCGGCGCTGCCATAGATGCCGGCACGTCTGTAGATTTGCTGCGCCGTTTCAACCCTGAATCGGGAACAGCCGTCTTCGTGCCGCCAGGGACTGTGCATGCGCTCGGTCCTGGGCTGATCCTGCTGGAAGTCGAACAGAATTCCGATATCACGTACCGTCTGGACGACTTCGGAAGAAACGGCCCGGATGGCAAGCCTCGGCCCCTACACCGCGAAAAGGGGCTGGAAGTTACACGGCCTGAGTTGCAGCCGCTGTGCAGCCTGCCCCATCTCGAGTTCCCGGAAGATTACGGGTCCCGAAGATTTGTGCTTGCCTGCCCGCATTTCGCCGTCGAGGAGCTGGCGCTTGAAGAGATCATCTCGGCCAGAGGCACAGGCCGGTCTGAGGCGTTTGCCGTGCTTTCAGGCGAAGGAAGGGTAGAGACGCAGGCGGGATGGTATGCGTATCGTCCCGGGCATATCTGGTTGGTTCCGGCCGCTGCGGCCTCTTACAGGCTAGTGCCAGAGACGAGCAGCCGGCTTGTGAAATTCTACGTTCCGGATATCGAAGAGGATTTCCGGAGGCCGCTTGCGGAGCGCGGTTTGCTTGCGGAGGAAGCACAGAAGGTTATCTTTGTCTGAAGCTCGCTAAAAAACGTGTCATCCTGATGTGATTTGCTCCTTTTCAAACTGCCAACCAAAGCCTCTATGCCTCTCCATTCTCCTCTTGCCATCCCCCAGTTTCCCGCCTGTGCCGAAGCGGGGAAAAACTGTCTCAGGCGTCTCATGGGTCTCCTTCTGTACTTTCCAGCCTGCTATGCTGAAGCTGCTATGGACACCTCTGATTGCAATCGACGTTTCCGTTTATGCCGGTCCCCCAAGCTCACCCCGGCGCGCCCGGCGTGGCAAGTCTGGTGCTGCAAGTGGAAGACGGTAGGGAGAGTCAAAATGAACCCAGCAAGTGCTGGAAGCTCAGGCAGTTCTGAAAATAATCCGCGATCCCCGATTTGGATTCGAGCGAACGCGAGAGGCCGCGCGCTGCAGTTTGTTTTCGGGCGGCGCAGGCGGCGCCGCCTGACCGCCCGGGTGATTCCGCTCCTGAGCCTCGCCGAGTTCTATGTGGCGTGGCTGCTGACACAATCCGCCCCTCCGGCCGGACGATGTGACGAAGGCGGCTTATGAAAACCCCGAAACTGGGGGATGGCAAGCAATCTCCTTCCTTGACTGAAAAACGAGGAGTATCGTCCCTTGATCACATCTACGCTGTCATTCTGGCCGGAGGCAGTGGCACGCGCTTTTGGCCGTTGAGCCGAAGGCGGCGCCCGAAGCAATTACTGAACTTATTCGGGGAACGTTCACTGCTCGCGCAAACGGTAGCTAGAGTGCGCGCGCTAATCCCGCCGGAGCGGACCTATATTTTCACGAACGAACGAATCCAGGCGGAGGTCGTCCGCGAGCTTCCTGAGGTGCCGCGGCATCAGGTGATAGCTGAGCCGGCCAGCCGCAATACCGCCCCCACGATTGGGCTGGCCGCGTACGAAGTGCTGCGGCGCGATCCGGACGGACTGATGGTGGTGCTGCCGTCCGATCATCTGATTGCGAAAGAGGGCCTGTTCCGTCGTGCTCTTCAGGCCGGCTGCGACTGGGCTGCGGCTCAGGGCTGCTCGGTGCTGATCGGTATCAAACCAACCCATCCAGAGACCGGCTATGGTTACTTGCGCCTGGGTCGCGCCCGCGCCCGCGCCCGCGGCTTCGATGTGTTTGACGTCCGCCAATTTACAGAGAAGCCGGGAGCCGCTATGGCGCGCCGGTACGTGCGTTCCGGAAACTATCTATGGAACGCGGGAATGTTTATCTGGAAAGCCTCGACGCTAGTTGAGAACTTGCAACGCTTTCAGCCTCAGATGTCGGCAGGGCTTCAGCGGCTGAACCAGGCCGGCGGAATTCGCTCCTCTTCAGCGTTCAAACGGATTTTTCCGCAGCTTGAAAATATCTCAATTGATTACGCGTTGATGGAAAAAATCCCGGACGTTTACGCCATGGCCGCGGATATCGGCTGGAGCGATGTGGGAAGTTGGGCAGCGGCCTATGAACTTAGCGCCAAAGATAAACAAGGCAATGTTCAACCTGCCGCTTCCTTTCTTCTGGATTCGCGGCGCAATATGATCGTCTCGGACCGCAAGTTCGTCGCCGCGATTGGAGTGGACGATCTGGTTGTCGTTGAGACCGAAGATGCGATTCTGGTGTGCCGGCGGGATCGCGCACAGGATGCAGGGAAGGTAGTTCGTGAACTCGAGCGGCGGAAGATGGACCTCCTGTTGTAGCAGCTAACGTCACGTAACTGAAATACGAGGCGCGTCTGATGGCGTCCATGTCATGCAGAGCGGAGCGGCCTGTCCCGGCGAAGCCGGGAAGCATCTGCTTGCCGTATTGAGGCGTCAGAGTTTAGATTCTTCGCTGCGCTCAGAATGACATGCCGCCGAATGGGCCGCTTTCTTCGGTTACACGACGCTAACGAAAAATGAGCAAAACTATTCGATTCGGAACCGACGGGTGGCGCGGGGTCATAGGCGAAGATTTTACCTTTGCCAATGTCCGGCGCGTCGCTCTTGCCGCCGCACGCTACGTTCACGCCGAAGGCCAGGCCAATCGAGGGCTCATCGTAGGTTATGACACGCGGTTTCTTTCGCCGGAAAGCGGCCGCGTAACCGCAGAAGTGCTGGCCGGCGAAGGCATCCCCGTCCTGCTTGCAGAGCGTGCCACGCCTACGCCCGCCGTCAGTTATGCGGTGGTCGCGCATAAGGCGGCAGGGGCAATCATGGTTACTGCAAGCCATAATCCATACCGCTGGAACGGAATTAAGTTCAAGGCCGACTATGGCGGCTCCGCCGCACCGGAGATCGTGAAGCGGATCGAAGAATGTCTGGCTGACGAAACCCCTGCGCTGGAACGCCGGGCTGCAGCGCAGATTCAAAGCGCGGATCTGATCGGCCCCTATCTGCAAAGAATTCAGGAAATGGTGAACCTCGATCGCGTTCGCGCTTCAGGGCAACGTTTCGTCATTGACCCCATGTACGGCGCGGCGCGCGGCCTGATCGCTCGCTTGTGCGAACAGGCCGGTATTCCCTGCCAGGAAATTCACGGTGAGCATAACCCGCTGTTCCCCGGGCTGAATCCCGAACCTATCGAGCCTCACGTGGAAGGTCTCCGCCGGGCGGTGGCTTCCGGCGATTATCACGCCGGCTTCGCTACTGACGGCGACGCAGACCGGGTAGGCGCTATCGACCGCAGCGGACGATTCATCGATTCACACAAGATATTCGCGATCTTGCTCAAGCACCTCGTCGAGGATCAAGGCCGCCGCGGAGAGGTGGTGCGGACGTTTTCCACCACGCAGATGATCGACCGCATCGCGCGCAAACACAGCCTTCCTTTGCACGTCACCCCGATTGGCTTTAAATACATCTGCGAGCTGATGCGCACGCGAGACATACTGATCGGAGGCGAGGAGAGCGGCGGCATTGGAATCAAGGGCCACCTTCCGGAACGGGACGGCATCCTCAATTCGCTGCTTCTGGCGGAAGTGATGGCCCAAAAGGGGCGTACCCTCGGAGAACTGGTAGAGGATTTGCACGATGAGTTCGGGCCCCACTTTTATGGACGGATCGATCTTGAAATTGAGCGCGCCGCCATCGATCGCACGCTGCGCCTTCTGGCCAGCGGCGGAATCCGCAGCATCGCGGGTCAGACGGTGACCGCGGTTGAAGATCTCGACGGCTTCAAGATGCTTTTTGGAAACTCTGCCTGGCTTCTGGTCCGCGCCTCCGGGACTGAGAACATGCTGCGCCTCTACGCGGAGGCTCCTTCGCCGGCGCTTGTCCAACAGATGCTGGATGAAATGAAACGAATCGCATGCGCAAGTGGTTGATTGTTTGCTGTGTTCTGGCGGTTTTGGCCGTCATAGTTATCGCTGCGCTTCGGCCCTATCTCTCAAGCTATGTGCGGCAACGCGCCGTTGAAACGCTAGGCGAGAGGTACGACAGCCAGGTTACCTTCAAAACCTTTCAGGTTTCGGTCCTCCCGGATATTAAAATCGTGGGTGAAGGGATGGCCGTGCGGCGCGAAGGCCGGACAGATGTGCCGCCCCTCATTCACGTTCAGAAGTTCTCCGCTGAAACAGGTCTCCTCGAACTCCTGCGGCGCCCTCACCATGTGAGGAGCGTACGGCTCCAAGGCTTGAAGATCGCTATACCGCCGCCGGCCGAGCGGATCACGTCACAACACCACCCGCCGCACAAGCGCTTCCCGGTTGTGGTTGACGAGATCGACGCGGACAATAGTGAGCTGGATATGCTGCCTAAGGGTCCCGGAAAGCCTTCCCGCATATTCGTCATTCACCACCTTGTCATTCATGGCGCCGGACAGGGACGCGCCATGCCTTTCACTGCAACTCTAACCAATCCTGTGCCGAAGGGGGAAATCCAAACCCGGGGCGCTTTTGGCCCGTGGCAAACAGATGAGCCTGGCCTGACCCCGCTGAATGCCGCCTACACATTCACACATGCGAATTTGGCCACGATTCGAGGCATTGCGGGCATGCTTTCTTCCAAGGGCAAATTCAGCGGCGTGCTGAGCCGGATCGATGTGGTTGGAACCACGAGCACGCCGGACTTCAGGCTTAGCGTGAGTGGCAACCCAGTGCCTCTCGAGACGAACTTCCACGCAATTATGGACGGCACGACAGGAAATACGCTTTTGAATCCTGTCCGCGCACAAATCTACCGGTCATCTTTTGAGGTCCGGGGTGGCGTGTTCAAAGTAACCGGAAGCGCGCATCGCGAGGTTATCCTTGATATGAGAGCCTCAAAGAACCGGCTTGAGGATCTGCTTCCGCTTGCCTTAAAGCGAGGTGAATCTCCAATGAAGGGCCAGATCAGCTATGCGGCCAGACTCAAGATTCCAGCCGGAAAAGGCGACTTCGTTGACCGCATGAAACTCAGCGGATCATTCGCTATCGGCAAGGCATCATTTACCAAACTCAATGTACAAGGAAAGGTTGATCGCCTCAGTCGAAAAGGGCTGGGTCTGCGACAGGCGGGCGTCCAGAGCATTGTTGCGTCTCGTTTTCACGGGCGCTTTGATCTGGGCGGTGGAGTGATGAGGTTTTCGAAGTTGACGTTCAGCGTACCGGGAGCCTCGGTCCGATTGGCAGGCGCCTATAACCTTCACAGCGAACAGCTCGATTTCCACGGATCGCTCAGGCTGCGAGCTGAGTTATCACAGCTCACGACCGGCTGGAAATCAGTGCTGTTAAAACCGCTGGATCCGCTCTTTCACAAAAAGGGCGCCGGGACTGTGCTGCCCATTAAAGTTACCGGAACTGAATCTGATCCGTCTTTTGGGATTGACGTGGGACGGGTTTTTTGATGCCGGGGAATAATCAGGCAGATTATTGAAGTTCCAGAACAAATTTTTCCCCTCCTACCAGCCGTCTAACTTGCTGAAAAACGTTCCGGAATGACGGGCATGATGACTTTTCAGTAACCTGCTAAGATTTAGAGTCCATTTTCTCTTATACGCCGTCGAGTGAGCTTTTGTACCAACAAAGAAGAGAATTTACTGCAAATTTATTTCTTCATTTTCCCAAGAAAACGCTTCCCGGCGTCGTGGCTCCTGCTGTATGCTGCGGAGGCATTGGCGTTCATTCTGTGAGTGTCCGGCTTCCATGCTTCGTCCGCTGAGCATCCCGGCATTTCATCGCAGAATTGAGGATCCCAGGTGAGCACTACGCCGCAAAGACGCTTGCAACCCTTTCCCGTCCTCCGGGGCGGGAATCGGGCACAAGGCGTGAAGGTGTGGGACACTCAACGCCCAAGTGATGAGGAACTCATGGCGCGTCTTCCTACCAATGATGCGAACGCCCTTGAACTTCTGTTTGACCGCTACTCCAGGCTGGCTCTGAGTATTGCACTCCGCATTGTGCGCGATTATGGCGAGGCTGAGGAGGTGGTCCAAGAAGCATTCTTGCATCTGTTCCAGCGGGCCAATCTCTTCGATCCATCGAAAGGAACCGCAAGATCCTGGATCGCCAAGATCGCCCTCCGCCGAGCTCTCGACAGAAAGTCGAAGCTCGACCGGAGGGGCTTCTACGCGGATGCCGATATCGCTTCCCTGGATGACACCCTATCAGGGGCAACCGATCTGGACCGCGAAGTTGGCGCAAAGCTCAACCGTGTTCAGCTCGAAAAGGCTTTCGACGAGCTCTCAGAGATGCAGCGCCGGACGCTTGAATTGTTTTACTTTGAGGGACTGGAGCTGCAAGAGATCAGCAAAAAGCTAAACGAGACGGGTGGAAATGTCCGTCATTATTTTTATCGGGGTCTAGAACGGCTGCGGAAGAGCGCTTTTGTCCAAGGGCTTCGGGAGAACTGAGCCATGATGACTGAGCCGGAAAAACTGAATGGCCACGAAAAATTCAAGGAGCTTTGCGCCTTAGCATATTCTGGAGCGCTGAACTCTGACGAATGGGCCGAATTAAACAGCCATTTGCAGATTTGTGAAGAGTGCTGGAAAGCATACGAACAGTACAAGATTTTGGCGACGGAGGGAATGCCTCATCTCGCCGCTCTCTACGGCCAACTCAGAGAACAGGAGAAATGGGACGACACAGCAAGCCGGCGGCAGATTCTCGCGCACTTGCAGCCCGCGGAAGAAAACCAGTCCGGATTGCCGGTCCATGAACCGGCCACCGGGCCGCCGGCCGCGTTGCAACTACATTTTTTGCAGCGAATACCGGTTAAATTCCTCTCCGCTGCTGCCGTAGCGGCCTGCCTGCTGGTTGCAGCCGGGCTCGGCGCGTATCGGCTTGGCAGCCGTGCGAAAGCCAAGGCGGAGATGGTCCAGGCTTCCGTGGAACAGGCTAAAGCGCGCGCCGAAAATAGCTACCAGAAGCTGATGGCGGAAAAAGCGTCCGCCGGCGAATTGCTCAAAACCCAGGCGTCGAAGCTGGCTGAGTTACAGAAAGAGTACTCGAAAAAGGAGCGAGAACTTGCCGGGATCCGGTCCGCATTGAAAACGCAGGAAGAGCGCGCCGTTAGCCTCGCAGCGGCCAGGGTCGCGACGGATAATCAATTGCGGGCGGCGTTACAAGCTCGCGACGATCTCAATGGCCGGCTCCAAGAAACCGAACAGGCCTATCAGAAAACCCAGGCGGAGATATTAAGCCTTCGCAACCAGCGCAGCAATGCAGTGGCACGGAACGCCTCACTCGAATCCAAAATCGAGGAACTCGCTGCGATTAAGCGAGGCCAGGAGCGCCGGCTGAGAGTGGATGAGGACTATCTCTCGTATGATCGAGACATCCGTGAACTGATGGGTGCAAGAAATCTTTACATTGCAGACGTGTTCGATGTAGACAGCGGCAGCCGCACGCGCAAGCCGTTTGGCCGCGTGTTTTACACCGAAGGCAAGTCTCTTCTCTTTTACGCGTTTGACCTCGACCGCCAATCGCACCTAAAAACGGCCAGCGCGTTTCAGGCCTGGGGCCAAAAGGATACTGGTGAAGCGCGACCGATAAGTCTCGGCATTCTATACAAGGACAGCAAGTCCGACCGGCGCTGGGTCCTGAAGTGCGATAACCCCAAGCAA
This sequence comes from Terriglobia bacterium, assembly GCA_050745645.1. Classification (GTDB taxonomy): domain Bacteria; phylum Acidobacteriota; class Terriglobia; order UBA7540; family UBA7540; genus RH2-MAG17b. Next base: position 17,770 of record JBOGJZ010000260.1, read on the forward strand.
CTCGCGGCGATTGACGCCGTCTTTGTCACTGTCGAACCGCATGGCGGCAGCAGTAAACCCACCGGCAAACCGTTCCTCTACGCCTGGCTCCGCAAAGAACCGAATCATCCATAGCCTCTTAGCCCAACTTTCGCAGTTGACGGAGAGGTCTGATCAGGGTTCCGTCAAAGCCACAGTTAATCCTCTTCTAGCCCAAGTTCGTCAGTAAGCGGGGGTAGATTTCGGTTAAGCCTTTTAGAATTAGTTCAGGTCATGGCCGAGTTTTCATTACATTTCAGATCGATTTCCAGATGCTCGGGGAACGTAATCCCCAGTTGGTGCAGGAGCCCTTTCTGCTCGCGGCTCGGCTCGGTGATGCGGCGCATGCGCAGCTCGCGACCGTCGGTCGTGCGCAGCGTTTGCACCAGCGACCAGTAGGCGTGATCTTTGCCGTCCTTCGCCACATGGTACGGTCGCAGGAACATCGCTGCTGATGTTGCCAGCTACGGGCCGCGAAAAACAAGAGGGTAGGTTTTCACTACATCGACTTTGCGTCAGACCGGGATTGCAGCAAAACGAGTTGCTCAAAACCAACCCCTCAAAATAGTCGTTTTCCGTACTACCACTTACGTTTCAGCCGTATGGATATCGCCAGGCAGCTCACGCGGAAGCCTTGTGCGTGGCCGCATGGCTAATACGAAGACCCATACGACCAGCACGAAAGGAAGGGTTAACGCCGGCATGCCCAACGGTTGAAGCGCGCCCGAGACGGCTGCGAACACGATGGCTGCCGCAACGGTTGCAAGAAGTGCATAAAGAACCGATGCGGCCTTGCCCAGCGCAATTCCCACACTGAGCATCGCGATGCCTGTCAGTACGCAGTTGAAGCCGAAAGCCCCGGAACGGATGGCGGGCTCTGCTGCACCCATCCCCCAAGCAACCAGTAGTCCGGTCAGGGAGGCCATGAATGCAGCAAAGAATGCCCGCCGCGAGCTGATCAGCAAGCCGATGAGAAAAAGCACGCCGGTGATTGCGTTGTCCTGAAAAAAGACTTGCGCAACGCCTTTGAAAAGTCCCTCCACGACGGTAGGAGCGGTCACAATGCCCTCCACGATGGCCTGCTTCGGCAAACCCGCTGTGGGTAGAATATGCGTTGACTGCAAGCGGCCAAAACGCGCGCATGCGAGCAGAAAACACAGCGATACAAGCACGAAGGGCGCAGTCAGGACGGGCATCTCCCACGGTTCGAGCAGTCGCAGCAGGGCGGCTGTGAGGACCGCCGCGGCAAAGGCGGCAAAGACCAGATAGGTCCAAGCCAGCGCGCCTGGCTGGAGAAAATACGTCAGCGCAATGGCGACAAGGGCGCCATTGAAACCGAACACTCCCTCGCGCACCTTTGATCTCTCGGCCGCGATAAACATGGCGGAAAGAGTACTGACGGAGGTCCCCACAACAACCGCAATCCCGAACAATCGCGAATTGTAAAAAATGCCAGCCAGAAAACACAATCCGGCGTAGCTGTTGTTTTGCAACATAACTTGGCCGACGCCTCGCAACACCGAATCCAGAAAGCTGAGCAGCGCCTCTGTGGGGCCGGGACTGGTGATCACAAGGCCGCTGGATGAGATTCGCAATATCAACCTCGCATGTGAAATCGGAGCACATCTCCGCTTCGCTGGCGCTAGTAAGACGCTCTCGCAGAGCGCCTATTGAATTGACGAGAGAAGTTATTCCTCACCGGTGGGCAAAAATGGAGCGGGGCCGGGGATCTAACCCACGATGTCCGGCTCGGGAAGCTGGCATTCTACCGCTGAATTACCCCCGCTCGTTGAAAGAATCTCTACATCGTTGAAATCGCCAGATTTAATGCGGTCGCCACCTGTCTCGTAAGTCCCTAAGTCTGCCATTTCCCCTGGGGTCTGGTCGAAAAATGGGCAGTAAGTCAGCCTGAGAATGTACTTCTCGTCCACAAAGAATTGGAGAATTTCCTTCCCGCACGCGCCGAGTATACCACAAAGCTTTTCGCCCGGCGGACAGGCAGGGCTTGCACCTTCGTCCTCAGAACGCAGCACGGGATTCAAGGGTTGGGATGGGATTTGTAGAAGCCGGTCACGATGGCGCCGCAACGAGCGACTCGGAGAAGGCGCCTTCAATCGACAGAAGCTTCTCTTTGGCTCTGCGGCCGCCCGGAGCGGAAAATCCGCCGAGCTTTCCATTGGCAACCACCACCCGATGGATTCAATTCGCCCAGATAACACACTGTCCGTTGGCGAGGACCGTCCGGCGTGCGGACCGTTTCCACCAGCGACCAGTAGGTGTGATCTTTGCCGTCCTTCGCCACATGATACAGTCGCAGGAACATCGCTGCTGATGTTGCCAGCTATGGGCAGCGAAAAACAAGAGGGTAGGTTTTCACTAGATCGACTTTTTGTAAGACCGGTATTGCAGTGAAACGAGTTGCTCAAAACCAACCCCTCAAAATAGTCGGTTTTCGTCAGCAACTGACGAACTTGGGTTAGATTTGCTCCTCGGCAGCAGCTGCGAGATTGCGGTAAGCTGGGATATTAGAATCGGCCTCCAGATTTTCGGGAACGACTACGGACACAAGCTGGCACCGCAATGCACCCAGATCGTGGACCAT
>JBOGJZ010000261.1:0-9754 GCA_050745645.1 Terriglobia bacterium
TCCGCCCCTGTCATTCTGAGCGGAGCGAAGAATCTGCCTTTGCTATTTTTAAGGACTTGCGAGATCCTTCGTCGCCTTCGGCTCCTCAGGATGACAGGCTGAGTGAGTTTTTCAACAAACTGCTAGACGTTGGCTTGAAGTGAAGCACCCCTCAGTTTTCCGCGCAGTGCGACGAATAGATCGAGCATCGCCAATCTCTCCGACCTGGAGAAAAGGAATCGCCACAGGACCAGCGCGGACCCGAATGCGAGGACTGCGCCTATCAAGGACGCGCTGATTTCACTCGCATCGTAGGCGGACGCGAAGGCGAGGCCGAAGGCGGGAAGCAGCACGGTAAGCGCAAGAACTGCGCCGGTGTTTTTAAGCTCCAGTGAGGCGCGAGCGCGAGCCGCATACGCGCAATAGGCCAACAGCGTGGCAGCCAGGTAGGCCGCTCCGACTCCCACAACGCCCCAAGAAGCCGCTAAAAGCCATGCCAAAATGCCGAAGCTGAAAACCCACAGCCAGTTCAGCGCTGCAACCTCCCAGATTTTTCCGCTGCCAGCAAATCCCTGCGAGATCACGCCTATCGATCCTGACATCACCGCTGCAAGGCTCAGTAAGCCGGCGGCCGGCCAGGCACTGAGGAATTTGTCCCCGTAGAGGATCGAAATGAGAATTTTAGAGGAGGCGGTAAAGAAGATCGCGAGCGGCGCCGCTAACAACCAGATCAGCCGTAAATTCCGGGCCACGATAGTCCGGAACTCCGGCAGGCGCTCAGCAGCATAGGCCTCTGAAAGAAACGGCAGCGAGGGGTTGGTGAAATATCCTGGCAGGAATAGCGCCCAGACGCCAAAGCTGATTGCAACCGTGAAAAGCGCAGCGCTCTCAAAACCGCAGAAACGCGTGAGAATGGCATTCCCGCACCAGAAACTCAAAGGCCACGAGATGGTAGCCAGCAAGTAACCGAGTGAAAAGTGGATCAAGCTTGGGCATTCCGTGCAGGAAATGCGCACGCCTTTGAAGGGCATCCCTCGGCGGGCGAGACATTTTACAGATACCACCAAAACTAATGCCGCGCCGCATGCCCAGGAAGCGGCATAAGCCGCGAAAGCGCCGTTCAGCTTCCAGTAATAAGCCGCTGGGATCATCAAGATGATTTGAAGGATCGCAATGGTCCCCTGAACAGCGGCCAAGGAGCGGAAATTTTGCAGGCCCGCAAGTGTCCCCACCCCGATCTGATAACCCACCAGAACGATCAGCACAGGAGCGGTTAGCGCCAGATAGGTGGAGAGCCCCGGCTGATGGTAAAAGATTCGGGCTAGCGGCCCCGCTGAGATAATGACTACGGCAGTTACCGGAAGGACCAAAATCAGGGCGAGACCATAAGTTGACCGTACAAGACTTCCCACCCGCTCCTTCCCCGAGGCAAGCCATTCCGGCAAAAACTTCACGAGCCCGGTATCCAGCCGCAGTTCGGCGAAAGGCGCCAAGGCGAGCAGACAAGAAATAACCAGGCAATAGATTCCATAATCTCGCGGCGCCAGCAGCCTCGCCATGATGATTGAGGTCAAGAAAAGCGCGCCTCGGGTCACCACGCCAGAGCTTACTGTGTACCCTGCCGCGGATAAATACCGCCGGTAGAGGGAGCGGCTCATAGCAATTTCAACCCTGAATCAGGTTTGATCTTGTCTTTGCCCGTCTGTGCGGCCAGAAACATGGTGTGATCAGCCTCGCTGTTGCAGTCTTGTTGAAGCGAGTATTTCCCTTGCGGTTTCGACCGTATCCGCGCCGATGGGTTGCAGCCGGTAGCCCAAGGGGCCAAGCAGTTCCATGCACTGCTGCCGCCGCCGTTCGCCATGCGTGGATAGAAATATCGTTGGGTGCGCCTCAGAAAGGGTGGCGCAAGCTCCCTTCAGAACCTCGCTCTCCGCACCTTCGGCGTCAATCTTCAAAAACGCAGGGACCGGAATCTCTCCCCGGGAAATTAACTCGTCCAGAGAGACCGTCCTAACTTTCAGGCGGCCGAACGGAGATAGGCGTCCCTGGGAGCTCGTGGGCCCCTCCTCAAAAAGCGCATAGCCCTCGCGATCTGACACTGCCGCAGCGATCGTGGTGACATTTGAAATGCCGTTCAACAATAAGTGTCTTTTTAGAAAAAGCATGTTAGAAGGGGAGGGCTCGAATGCGAATACCCTGCCGCTGGGTCCGGCTACAGTCGATGCCAGGAGGGTGTAGAAACCGGCGTGGGCGCCAATATCGAAGACAACAGAGCCTCTTTCAACGATGTCTTCAAAGAGACGCCGCTGGGCGTGTTCGTAACTTCCAAGCCAGCATCCGTGATCGCTCGACCCAGCAATCCATTTCTTTCCTCTGAGCTTACCCTGCCAGATTGGCACTATCGCTTGCTTGGGAACGAGCTTCAAAGGAAGCCGTAAAACCTTTCCTGGAATCGTTTGATTTGAGATCGAGGCGAGATTCATAGCGGTTCCTTATAACCGTACAGAAGTGGATGACGCGGAACCGAGGTTAGCTCAGCGGCCTTTTTCGCAAATGGATGGCAAAACCGGCAGGCTGAAGGAACTAAGAGAGATCGTGCCGCCGGCTTTCCATCCGCCTGGTTTCTCATCACCTCGAACACCTTGCCGCTAGAACAGCATAGTGCGCACAGAAGAGGCGAGAGGCGACCGGGGCGCCCAGCAACCTGGAGAGAAAGTAAGGGGCGAGGCTCCAGCAAGTCGAGAGATCATTCCTTCTCGCAGAAAAGATGATTGCGTCTTTCCGGTAAGGCACATAGGTGTACTCGGCGATAATTGCCCAGCCGCAGCTCGCGATAAGTTTCCTAAACGACGCTTTAGAGAAAAACTGAACGTGGCCAGACAGGTTTTCCGTTCGCGATTTCTTCAACACGGCCGATCGTACCCATGCCCGGCCGGCGGGAATAATTTGATTCTCCAAGGGGACCTCGGCCACGAGGTGACGGCACCGGCCTGCAAGTCCGTCGAGAAGAATCTCGGGTCTTTTGAGGTGTTCAAGCACGTGAGATAGGACGACCAGATCAACAGCCATTCCGAGATCGGGCGCTCCGGCTTCCAGGTCATGGTGAATGAGGGTGATCCCCTCACCAAGATCTCGCCTAGTCCACTCAAGCGCCTCTGCTGAGGCGTCAACGCCAAAATACCGCATGGCCAGGCCTCGCCGGATGCATTCCTCCAACACCGCTCCCGTTCCGCAGCCCATTTCGCATAAAGTGGAAAGCGGCCGGGGCAGCCGAGAAGTTAACAGGTCGATTGAGCCGGCCTTGGAGTTGCCACCCAACCGCAGCCATTCGGCTTCAACTGCGACATCGGTCCGGTAAATGGCTGCATAACGCGACGCGCTTTCGCTCATGTTGCCTCACCAGCAGCCCTTGGTTTCTCCACGGCTCGCCTGTAAGCTTCAGACGAGCGCCCGCTCTGCGAGATGCCAACCAGAAAGGCAAACCAGAGGCCATTGGCAGGAATATGGAGATTGAAATCGGCAAGACTGTGGATCAATAAGCCACAACAACCAATCGCAGCGCCAAACTGAATCCAGCCCGAGGCGTGCTCCAGCCTCGTCCTCAAGCCGCTAAACGCCTGCCGAAAGAAAGTGGCCGCAGCCAGCAGCATGAGCAGCCCGCCCCCCACGCCGGTCTCGGCGAGCGCTTCCAAATAATCGTTGTGAGCGTGCTGATAAACGATGTCGGTCGGAAAACTCTGATACTGAGGAAACACAACAGCAAAACTTCCGAGGCCGGTTCCGATCCAGGCGTGATCGTGAAACATGTGGAGTGAGTCGTGAGCGACGAGGAGCCTGTCGCCTAGAGTCACTTCCGGGGAGTGAGCCAGGCCGTCAAGCGATTCCCAGCGCTTGGCCAGGTTAGCCGTACCCAGCCACGCGAGCAGCGCGCCAACTGACAAAAGCCCTAGTAAACCCGCTGCGGCATAGCGTCTTCGCTCTCTCTGTGCAAAATGCCATCCCGCCGCTGCTGCTATTACTGCGAGTTCAACGGCTAAAGAGATGCATCCGCCGCGTGAGCCGGAGAGCAGGACGGAAGCGATGGGGAACAGCAGCCCGAAGCCTAGTAGCGCGGCGCCCGGCCGGTTTTTCGGCCGGGACAGAACGTAGGCTATCGCAATAGGAATCAACATCTCCATCAATCCTGCGTAGTCGTTATGATTTACATAGGGTCCAAAGGCCCATCCATCCGTTTTCACTTTCCAGTAAATGAGCCCCCGGCTCGAAAACCCTTGAACCATCGCAAACAATGCCATCAAGAAACTGAAAACGGTCACAGCAAGGCCCAGTGAGCGCCAGCGCTTTGAATGCTCGAAGAACGAGTCCAGGCTTGGCCTGCTCCATAGTTGAGTAGCAAGGAAAAGAACGATAATCGCCGCTCCCAGCTTCAGCAACGACTCTCGCGTTCCTTCAGCATCCATGGTGAAGCGGCCCATGAGTTGAATCGCTGCCAGCAGCAGGAACGCCAAAGCGGCGAAGTGGAGGGGCGACCATACGATTCTTACCGTCTGCTGCCATACGCTTCCGAGCGCCCATAGAAAGAGCAGCAGGCATGCAATGACAGAAAGCAACGTCCATGCCCAGACCTGGACAGCTCCGAAAGCAAAAGGGGCCGCAAGGAGACTGGCGACCAGCAAGATGCGCGCGCAGGAAAACGTCAGTTTTGCCCGCCGTTCTGTGTCCTCTACGATATTCCCGGCGGCCGCCAGCTTTTCTGGAAGCGCTGTTGTGGATGCCATTCTTATGGGTCCTGCCTGAAAGCGGCCTGCCGGGAGACGCTGATTGGTTTCAAGGAAACCGCGTCCAGCCAGAACGTTCCGGTAATTTCAAACGGAAAGGACCTGCTGCGAGGCCGCCACACTGAAAGCCGAATAAGGCGGGTGCGGGTGCCGGTCGCAAAGGTTAAGCTGACCGGATGCCAAGGCGTGGTCGCGAGAGTGGGCTTCGTCGCTGCATCGAGGCAGGTAGAACAGGACGGATCAACCACACGCAGACGCGGGCCGCTGTCTGATGTGATCGAATCCGACCGGACGTAGGCAGTCAAGCGATACAACTGGTTTGGCATTACGGGAATAAATTCATAAGCCGGCCTGAACTCATCATTTCGGGGCACGGTAAAATCCACGCGCAAGCAATGCGCGCCACTGTAAGCGCCCGGACTCTCGAAATCGATGAGGAGGTAAGGCGAAGGCTGCACCCGCCAATCGAACCCGGCATTGAGAGGGGCGCGCTCAAAGTCACCGTTGAACACAAGGTTCTCCCGCCCCGCCGTGGGAGGATTCTGTATGACCGCTAATCTTTCAAGGTCTTGCCACACCATGTAAGCCTTTTCCACCTGGCCTGCCTGGAGCAGCGCGTTGAGGAAAAACGCCATCGAAGGGAAGGCAAGAGATGAATCCCGAGCTAGTCCACGGGTCCAGACGGTGTAGGCGAGATCATCTTTATCGTGCGAGATTAAGAAGTTGATGTAATCAACTTTCAGAAGGGTGCTGTTCTGGCGTGGGTATATCGTCTGCAGAATGAACTCAGGGTCATCAAGCGACCTGGAGCAGAGCTGAAGAACTGCGAGACAATAAGCCGGGTCTAGTTCTAACAACCGGCGAAAGTATGGCCAAGCCTTGTCCGAGCGGCCGGTCAAGACAAGATGAAGCGCTGAATCCCAATAGGAGCGGGGAGTCATGGGGCTAAGCTTCAAGGCATGACCCAGCGCTCGATCCGCACAAGCGTTGTTCCTCGAAGAATCACAAGCTTCAGCGAGCTCTGGCCAGTAAGCCGCGTCAAACGGGCTCAACTGCGTTGCCAGCCGAAATTCCGCGGCCGCCAGCTGCGGGTTCAGGTCCTGCATGGAATCAAGATAGTGCAATCCCAGCTTGCGATGGATTTCTGGATTCTCTGGATCGAGCTTTCCGGCCAGCCTGAGGTGAGAGAGGTCAAAGGAGCGCGCGAGGAATGCGGCAGCCCCAACGCGCAACGATTCGCCCGCCAGAAAACCACCCGATAACACGACCGCGAACAGAAAGACCATACTCCGCGAGCGTGACCCGAGCGAGAATTCTGCTATTTGAACTGAAAAAAGGAGACGCCTCACAAGCGGCGCCGACTCTCGCGGAAATCCTGGTTCGTTAACGGGTCTCAAACTTTCAATGCTTAGCTGATCCCAGCATGTCATCTTGCGGTTGAACGTCAGGCGGGCGAATCAACTCGTGCTTGGCTTCTACGAGATCATCTTTAGCCTTGTTGCGCGAGCCATAGTACGCGCGATAAGCGGACCGGTAATAGCCATCGTGATTGGGTTCTATCCTGTTCAGCACAGTGCCCAGGACTCTGGCTCCGGCATTTTCCAGCATCCGGTGCGCCCGCGCCAGCGCTCCGCGATCGGTGACACGGCACTCTACGACCAACACAACTCCGTCGACGAGCGCCGACAGGACGGTCGCGTCAGTAACGGGCAATAGCGGAGGCGAGTCAAGCACCAAATGGTCAAACCGGCTCCGTAGCTCAACTAGTAGGCTTTCCATCGCGGGCGAGGAAAGCAGTTCAGCCGGATTGGGCGGGCGCGGGCCCGCAGGGAGCACCGAGAGGCCGGACAATCCGTCGACGTGGTACACCGCATCTTCCCAGCGGTGCGCACCCGTGAGAACGCCGCTCAATCCCAAACTACTTTTCACACCGAGCGCCATGCAGACCCCTTGCTTCCGGAGGTCGGCGTCTATGATCAGCGTGCGGGTGTTCCGCTGTGCAAGACTCAATGCCAGATTCAGAGAAGTGGAGGTTTTCCCTTCGAGAGGTTGCGTACTCGTTATCAGAATCGCCTGTGGCGGACGAGGAGCGGTAGAAAGCAGAATGGAGGTCCGCAGATTGCGATAGGATTCTGCAAGCGGCGAGTCGGGTTCTTTTGCAACGGACAAGGCGACTGAGCCGTTCAAGGCTTGCTTTTTGATCCCATGACCAGCGGCCTGTCGTTCCCGAGCATGAGTGGAGCGAGCAGAGGGAATCAACGCCAGGGTGGGTGCGGCTGTGAGCCTCTCCACCTCGTCTGCCCCGGAAATGGAATTGTCCAAGGCTTCCTGCGTGAAAGCGCAGATAATTCCGAGAACAAGGCCAACAGCAAGCGCAATCTCCACATAAGCCAACTTCTTAGGCCGCACAGGGACAGTCGGAGGAAGCGCAACATCGACGACGTGAACGTTCGTCGCTTTCAGGCCGGCGGACACCGTGGCATCCTTCAGGTGTTCTAGAAGACGGTCATAGAGCTGCTGATTGGTCTCAAATTCCCCTTTCAACAGGTTTTGCTGGATCAAGAGCTCATTGAGCTTGCCAACAGCCGCCTTTTGACTCGCCACGGCGCTGGATAAGAGGGCTTCCCGGTCCAGGGCCGCCTGGTATTCGTCGTCCATCTGCTTGACCATGCGGCTTTTTTCACGGTCAATAAAATCTTGGACCTCACTCACCTGATCGCGAAGCCGAACCACCTCTGGAAATTTTGGCCCGTATTGGTCCAAGGCTTCAACGTATTGCGCCTTCGCCTTGGCATCTTGTTCTTCGAGTTGGTCGAGCAATGCATCCTCAGTGGAGAAGGCTGGCTGCGAATCGCTGGAGCGGGCTGTCTGAAAGAGCGCTTCCTTTTTCATGCGGTCGCTCTGGGCCAAAGTCAGCTCCTTCGTTAATTCAGACAGCTTTTGTTCCACGATGTTCTCTTTGCCGCTGACGTTGACGATGGCGTTCCGGCGTTCATAGTCTACGAGCGCCTGCTGGGACTGTTCGACGTGAGCTTTCAGCTCATCAAGGCGCTGCTCCATCCATCCGGAGACTTGCCGCGTGGCGTCGTAGTTCTTTTGGAAGTTGTATTCGGTGTAGTTATGGACAAGCGTGTTCACAACGCGCGCAGCGAGTTCTGGATCCATGCTTTCAAACTTAACTTCCAACATGCGGCTGCCGGTCAACTGATCCACTTGAAGCCGCCGCTGGTACGCCCGGAGAAGACGGGATCGAATCGCTAGCCAGGCGCCGGGCTGAGCGGGACTTGCGTTTTTTGAGCCTTGACTGAAATCCGGACTCTCCGCCAAGCGTGTTTGTTCGATGGTTTTCCAAGCAAGGCTATCGCTCTTCAGCACATCGACCTGCGTTTGCAGAAAGGCGCCGTCGCTCGGCGTCCTGCGGTAAAAATCGTTTAATGACTGAATTTGCGGCGTCTCCGCATCGATTTCAATGCGAGAAGCCGCCTGAAACACCGGGCGCATCTTGAATGAAACGAGCGTGACCAGGGTCACCATGACGCAGACAACCGTTAAAATTGTCCAACGGCGGTTAACCAGAACCCGCCAGTAAGTGCGCATGGTGGGATACACGCTGGCCGGGATTGTTCCGAGGTCCACCAGCGGCGGCGGAAGCTGATCCTGCCGCCTGGTCACGTGAGGGGAAGATGTGGGCAAATTCTCAGCCATGAATTCAAAAGCCGGGGCGCGCGATCTGAGACGATCCTGTATCTTGCCTGAATCGCGCCGCAACTACTGGCGAAAGATCGCAACTCCGGTGGCGACTTCAACCGCGGCTTCCGCGGCGCGGCGCAGAGTTTTCTGGGAAGCGCTGTCAGGGACGAAGAGAATGTCGCTGGCCTGCAACGGTGGATCGGGGGTGCGGCCCGCAAAAATACGATCCAGGTTTACTTCAATCTTGCGGCGCTCTTTCGGATTGCTTGGGTCCGGGCGCATGATAATGGCCCGGTTCCGGGCCGCGGTCGGCTTAAGGTCTGCGGCTAGAGAGATAGCCTTCAGCACCGTCATGGGTTCGCGGCCGCCGGTTAGGGCAAAGCCTCCCGGATGATTTACGGCTCCGACCACATAAATGATGCCGGCGCGCTGAACCGTAACGCTGTCACCGGGATACAAATACACGTCAGGCGTGACGCCATTGGTTTCCATCAACCTCTTCAGGTTGACGACCATCTTGGCCGCACCCGGCGCCCCAGGAACTAGCAGGCCGGTGTGGGGCGGCGCCGTGCATGCAGCTTCCGGCCGCCCGCCGGGCTCGCATTGTTCTGCATTTTCCCCCCGCGTGATGATCGCAGTATCGCCCGCGTCGGCGCTAAGCCCTTCTGCTTGAGCGAGCGCGTCCAGAAGGGTCATGCGCCCAAACAGCGGATAAATCTGGGGTTTCTTAACGGCGCCGCCAATGACCACCGAGTGGAGCCGGGACGGCTCAACGACAACCGTCACGCGAGGTTCGCTCACAAGACCGCTGGTCTTGAGCTTCTCCGCGACTCTCTGCGAAAGTTCCTCCGGCGTGCTGCCTGCAGCATAAACAGGAGCTGAGATCAATGGCAACGCGATGGTCCCAGCGGGGCTTACCCTGAACATCCCAGATAGTTGTGGCACGTCGAAGACGTCGATCCTGAGGAGATCGTCCGGTTTGATGATTAATTCTTCGCCAGGCCGAACAGGCCGAATAGGCAGGTTTGCGGAAATCACAACACTCTGCGCATCTGAGTCTTGACTGCCGAAGGCTTCTTGACACAGCATCGGTCGAACTGCCGCAATGGCCGCCAATAGCACCAAACCAACATTGACTACATTTTTTCGCTGCATGAGTCCGAATGTCATTCCGAGCCCTGGAATCTGCCCGCCGCCTTCCTGCGCCCCGGCGCGCCGCGGCGCTGCAACGGGATCCTCAATCCGAATCCGTAATAGGACTTCACCTTCGATCCGCTCCTTATTGATTCCAAAGCGTTTTCTCGCTT
>JBOGJZ010000262.1:0-2036 GCA_050745645.1 Terriglobia bacterium
CATCCTGGCTGCGCGGTTGTGCCTGGAGCGCTGGCAGCCGGAGAGCAATTTGGGATTGATGGAACGCGCTTCGTGCGCGCCGTGACGCTCGGCTATGATGTGGGATGCCGCGTGACGATAACCCTGGGCGGCGAGCGGTATGAGACTGAAAGCCACCGGAGCACCCACAGCATCGCCACCACCTTCGGCGCTGCGGCCGCGGCTGGTTGTGCGGCGAGCTTGGACCCGCAGCAAATGCGGCTGACGCTCGGTTATGCCGCCCAGGAATGTTCCGGCCTCACCGCGTGGCGGCGTGATACTCAGCACGTTCAGAAAGCCTTCGTTTTTGCCGGTATGACGGCGCGCAGCGGGGTTACGGCTGCCCTGCTGGTTCAATTGGGCTGGTCCGGCGTCAGCGATATCTTTTCGGGAAAGAACAATTTCTTTTTGGCCTACGATCCTCAGGCCAACCCCGCGGGTTTAATCGATCAGCTTGGCGTCCGTTACGAAATAGCGCGGACGGACATTAAGAAGTGGAGCGTGGGATCGCCGATTCAAGCGCCGCTCGACGCTCTTGTGATCCTGCAGAAGCGGCATCCATTCAACGCGGACCGGGTTCAGCAGGTGGTCGTGCGGCTCGCGCCACTTGAAGTGCTCACCGTCAACAACCGTGAGATGCCGGATATCTGCCTGCAGTACATCGTGGCGGTCATGCTGCTCGATAAGACGGTTACCTTCCATTCGGCGCACGATTTTGCGCGCATGAAGGATCCGGCGGTCCTTCGCGAGCGGGCCAAGGTGAAACTTATCCCTGATCCCGCGCTGACCCACTATGAGCCGACGCGCGCCGCGATCGTCGAAGTGACGCTTAAGGACGGCGCGCATCTCCGTGAACTCGTGCCGGCGGAGCGCGGTACTGCCCAAAACCCGATGACTCGCGGCGAGGTCATTGCGAAAGCCCGTGACCTGATAACGCCCACCCTTGGCGCCGCGAAGTGCAACAACCTGATCGAGAAAATATTCGCGATTGAGAACGTGAAGGATATCCGGGAGCTTCGGCCTCTGCTGCAAACAGCCTGACATGCGAAAAGCCTTTCACCACAGAGAGCACAGAGGACGGTAGCCACGGTCAATTCGTCCTGTGAGTTGACCGTGGGCTTTTCCCCAACAGCAAGCCCACAGTCAAACAAGACCCGATTGAGCGTGGCTACCACTTGCCATTCTGAGCCCGTTCGCTTCGCTCAGGACAGGCTCTTTGCCTGTCATTCTGAGCCACTCGCGGGTCATTCTGAGCGCAGCGAAGAATCTGTGTTTTATGTTTTCAATTGAACGAGCAGATGGTTCGCTTAGCATGGCAGGCTAAGATAGCTGAGTTCCGAATTTCGGAAACGCCGCGGTTTACCGGGTTGGTTTGGCTCAAAAGCCGGCGTGGCAAATTATGGGCGTGACCGCCGCCTACCTGGTGGCCCCGATCCCTGGGTGGGCAGCAAGGAAGTTTTTCTCCGCGACCAGAAACACCTTTTCAACACCGTTTGCCAAGCAGTCCTCGACATCACCCTGAGTGGAAGATGGAGCCGGGTTGCAAGTAAAGTCGGCGATATTACCATGCCGGCCCCACAATAATCCTAGTTTCCCGGGTCATAAGTTCGCTGAAAAAGTGATATCCAGGTTGCTGTCATTCCGAGGGCCGACGTTTACTGATCGGCCGAGGAATTTGCCTTGCTTTCAACGTCCCGGTTACAAGCACATTCCTCGCAGGGTTTGCCCTGAGCGAAATGCGGAGATCCTTCCCGACTTCGCCGGGACAGGTCGGTGCGCTCTCTCGAAAATCACCCCTTGGTCATTCCCGCGAAGCTTGTCCTCCGCGCAGGCGGGGGAGCGGGAATCCAGGATGTTTCGTACCGTTTTGGCCCCCCCTTACGCGAGGGTGACAGGGCATGGCGACTTTCAGCTGCTTGGTGGACCGAAGGCCCATGTGCCACTCGGAATGCCATCCTCTGCCCCCCTGAAATTTCTTGTCTCATGGGTCTCATGGGTCTCCTTCGTCTCGTCTGGAG
>JBOGJZ010000263.1:0-5528 GCA_050745645.1 Terriglobia bacterium
GGGTGTTGCAAAGCAGCATGAATACTCCTTCCTGTAGTCTCCAACCTTGAACAAAAATCGCCGAGGCTTCTCGTGAAGACAGGAGTTTGGGTGGAAGGAGAGTAAGCCCTGGGCCGATCTCACGAACTTTCCTGTTCTTCGGTTATCTGCTCGGCAGCGTCCTGCTGCTGCTGGCTGCGCTCGCCGAAGCAAATTGGGGAGTGAAAGCGGAACGGCGGTCCCTGGAAAGTATCGCGGCCCCGCTCTCCAGCAGGGCGTGATCGGTCAGGTGAAGTCGCAGAGACCCAACCCCAGCGGGCAAAGCCATGGGTAGTGTCTCAGTTTGATGTTTCCCGGCATTCGTCGCCGTCATTCCCGCTTGCGCGGGAATGACGAGTGCGGAACAAGAGAGAACCGCCAAACTGAGACACTGCCGGGCTATGAATTGGCTGGCCTCGCTGTATTCTAACCGGCTATAATCCCCATTTATCCTCACCTTAACGGTTCCAATTCACTGGAGAGCATTGAATGCGAAAGGCTTTAATCCGGTTGGGCATGTTCTGTCTTGTTGTCCTGGCGTGCAGCGCGGGAAGCGTCTACGGCGCAACGCCTCAGTTGCCGGCTAACGGTGAATCGTCCTCCACGGCAATGGCTTCGACAGCGGTACAAGCTAAAATTGCATCTCTCGAGCGGCAGGTGAAGCAAGCTCAGAGCGCAGGCGATAATTCCTGGGTTTTGATGAGCGCGGCGCTCGTGCTGCTGATGACCGGTCCCGGCCTGGCGCTCTTTTATGGCGGGCTGGTTCGAAAGAAAAACGTCCTGGGTACCATGATGCAGAGTTTCACGCTCATGGCTGTCATCACCGTGCTGTGGGCGCTGTTTGGCTACAGCCTCTGCTTCCATGAGGGGAACCGGCTCATCGGGGGCTTGGGGTACGGCCTCTTGCACGGCGTCGGAGGCGCGCCCAACCCGGCCTATGCGGCGACGATCCCGCAGCAAAGTTACATGCTGTTTCAGATGATGTTTGCCATTATCACCCCGGCGCTCATTACAGGCGCATTTGCGGAACGCATGAAGTTCAGCGCCATGGTGGTGTTCATGATTCTATGGTCGATTTTCGTCTACGACCCGATGGCGCACATGGTTTGGGGGCAGGGAGGTTTTTTGTCCGCGACTCTCGGCGGCGTGATTCCGGCGCTGGATTTCGCGGGTGGAACCGTGGTTCACATCACCTCCGGCGTATCGGCCCTGGTTTGCGCGCTCTATCTTGGCAAGCGCGTGGGATTCCCTCACGAACCGATTCTGCCGCACAACGTGGTTCTGAGCTTTATTGGCGCCTGCCTGCTTTGGGTAGGCTGGTTCGGGTTTAACGCCGGAAGCGCTTTGTCCGCCGGAAGTCTGGCCAGCAGCGCTTTTCTCGCCACGCAAATGGGCGCGGCGGCAGCGGCGTTGGGATGGATGGCCATGGAGTGGATTCGCAACAGGCGGCCCAGCGTGCTCGGCGGGATCTCCGGGGCGGTCGCAGGGCTGGTTGCCATTACGCCTGCCTCTGGATTCGTCGGTCCGATGTCTGCGCTCGCTATCGGGGTGATTGCAGGAGTTGTATGCTACTTCATGGTGTCTGCGGTGAAGCACAAATTCGGATATGACGACTCGCTCGATGCTTTCGGCGTGCACGGCATGGGCGGCACGGTCGGAGCGTTGCTGACCGGCGTTTTCGCAACCAGCGCCGTGAACCCCGTCTTTAAGGACAGCACTGGGCGCGCGCTTCCGGTTGGATTGATTGACGGCCACGCCGGCCAGGTTCTCAATCAATTGATCGCGGTTTGTGTGGCGTGGGTATTGGCCGCCGTTGTAACCTTTATCCTGCTTAAAGTGGTGGACGCGCTGATCGGAGTTCGCGTTGACGTGGAGCACGAAGTTCAGGGTCTCGACCTCTCACAACACGGCGAAGAGGCATACAATCTGGAAGCCTGATGCGGCGGAATCGTAGCGCAGAGTTTGTGCATCTCAAACTCTGCGGTTTTTGTTTGGGAACCAGTCAAAAGCCGCAGAGTTTCTGGAACACGAAACTCTGCGCTACCCAGGATTTCCAGTGTGCGCCCGCCAAGCCTCTTGATAAAATGAACTTTTTGCCGAGCCGGCGCTTGCGAAAGAAAACTCATGGCGGAACGAGGCAAAGATCCGGCCAACAGAAACCTCGCGCTAAACCGGCAGGCCTCGCACTTTTATCACTTCCTGGAAAAGTACGAAGCTGGAATTGAGCTGACCGGGACGGAGGTGAAGTCTATCCGTGCGGGCAAAGCGACCCTGAAGGATGGCTACGCCGTGGTCAGAAGCGGGCAGGTGTGGCTTGTGGATTGCCATATCGGAGGCTACGCTGCCGGGAGTTATATGAACCCGGACGCCCTGCGCGACCGGAGGCTGCTCCTGCACCGGCAGGAAATCAATAAACTCATGGGGCGCGTGCAGGAGAAGGGACTCACGCTGATCCCGCTCCGGCTCTATACGAAGAATAATCTCATCAAGTGCGAAATCGCGCTTGCTAAAGGCAAGACGGTTTTCGACCGCCGTGAGACGCTGCGCCGCCGGACGATTGATCGCGAGACAGCACAGGACATCCGGGAACACCAGCGGAAACACACTTAAGTGGTAACCGAAAGTGTCGATTTTGTCATGCTGAGCCATCCGCCTGTCATTCTGAGCGAAGCGAAGAATCTGAGTTCTTGCATTTCAAGGCGGTAAGCAGATGCTTCGCGGAGCTTACCGTGAGCCTCTTCGCTTTGCTCAGAGCGATTCGAAGAGGACCGAATCGGCTCAGAACGACAGTTCCCAAATCTTTCTTCGAGGAGACATGTCACTTTGAAAATCGAATTTCGCGAAGGGGCTATCGAGCGAGTACAAACGCCAGTGCTTGCCGTCTATGGTTTTGAAGGCAGCGCGGCCGCGAGCGGTTCAGACCTACCTGCTGCAACGCGCGCCGTGCTGGAAAAGCTTCAGACAAGCGGTGAGTTGACGGGCAAGGCTTATGAGTGCACGTTAATTCACAACCCCGCAGGCTTGGCGGCTGAGCGGCTGCTGATCGTAGGCGCCGGTAAGCAGGAAAAGTTCGGGGCAGCGCAACTCATGCGCGTTGCAGGAACAGCCGTGCGCTTTGCCCGGTCAAAGGGCATTCATCAGGTTAGCTGGCTGGCTCCACGGCCTGGCTTGACGCCCGAGATGATTCAGAACGTGGTTCAGGGGGCGATTCTAGCTGATTACGATGCGGATAAATACCGCAGCGACCGCAACGCTGAGCGCCGCATCGATCAACTGGATCTGCTTACGGCTGGCGCGCGGCCCGGCTCTGCGGAAACCGCTGCCGCCGAGCGCGGCCGGATCATCACGGAATCCCAAAACTTCACGCGTGACCTGGTGAACGAGCCGTCCAACATCATGACTCCATCGGCGCTGGCGGGCCAAGCCGTAGCCATGGCAAAACAGTTTGGGTTGGAGTCAGAAGTTTTGGGTCCCGATGAAATTCGCGCGTTGAAGATGAATGCGTTTTGGGCTGTCGCTCAGGGCAGCGGAGAACCGCCGCGGCTGATCGTGTTGAAGTACACCCCGCCCGACGCTCCGCCTTCGCCCGTCGTGGGGCTGGTGGGAAAGGGAGTCACGTTTGATACGGGGGGCATTTCGATAAAGCCTGCGCAAAACATGGACGAGATGAAGACTGACATGGCCGGCGGGGCCGCGATGCTCGGCGTGATGCGCGCCATCGCTCAGCTCAAGCCGAAGACGCGGGTGATTGCCGTCGTCCCGGCGACGGAGAATATGCCCGGAGGGCGCGCCTTTAAGCCGGGCGATGTGATCACTGCGATGTCCGGCAAGACGATCGAGATACTGAATACCGACGCCGAGGGCCGCCTGGCGCTGGCGGACGCGCTGCATTACGCCAAACTCCAGGGAGCAACGGCGCTGATCGATGCGGCCACGCTCACAGGCGCGGTAACCATCGCGCTAGGGAATACCGTGACCGGCGTCTTCGGGTGGGACAAGGAATGGGTGAATCGTATGCTGGCCAGCGCCGAGGCTACGGGCGAACGGATGTGGCAACTGCCGGTGGATGATGAGTTCCGTGATCTGTATAAGAGCTCTATCGCCGACATTGCCAATACTGGCGGGCGGTACGGCGGCGCGATTACGGCGGCGATGTTCGTGGGCGAGTTTGCCGGGGAAACGCCGTGGGTGCATCTCGATATTGCCGGCACGCGCTGGAATTACGAGGAAAAGCCTTTTCTCGCTAAGGGGCCCACGGGTCATCCGGTGCGGGCGCTTGTTCACCTGCTGATGAGCTTGAAGGTTTGATGAGAAATTTGTTCGCGCTGTGAATCGGGACCGGATGATGTGAAATCAAATTGTAAAGAGATATGAGGCTGTGAAAAAGACAACAAGCATCTCGCAAAGGCGCTAAGCCGCCAAGAGTAACAGAGAGATTAGGGGAGTTTACCTTTGCGTTTCTTTGCGCCTTAGCGTCTTGGCGAGATGCTTTAGGTTTTTCACAGATTCAATGACAAGGGAGGATGACCATGAGAATTACACCTGAAAAAGCAGCGCCGGGAGTCCGGGAAGCCATGTACGGCCTGCAGAAATACGTCCACGCAAGCGGCATCGAGAGCGCTTTACTGGATCTCATCGATCTGCGCGCTTCGCAGATCAATGGTTGCGCCTACTGCGTTGACATGCACACCAAGGACGCGCGCGCCCGCGGTGAAAGCGAGCAGCGCCTATACGCGGTTTCCGTCTGGCGTGACACGCCGTTCTTTACCGACCGGGAACGCGCCGCGCTTGCCTGGACGGAAGCTGTAACGCTGGTGAGTCTCGATCACGTGCCGGATGAAGTCTTTGATTCTGTCCGCCCTTATTTCAGCGAGAAAGAGCTGGTGGACCTGACCATGGCGATCATTGCCATCAACGGGTGGAACCGGCTCAACGTCGCTTTCCGGCGTGAGGCAGGGGATTACCAGCCGCCTGCCCATCACGCTACGGTTTCTTCCGCGCAGCGATAGCCGCTGTGAAGAAATCGGCGGCAACGGGATTCGGCTCGAAGCCTGGGCAGCGCAAAACGGGTAGTCTGGGGTATGCAGGGAAACCGCGCTCAGTGGTTGACCGCTGGCATTTGTAAAACACCGATCCGCGATCCGATCGGATCACGCGCACGTAGCGGCAGGATTCGCAAAGTCCTGGCACGATATCGGCCGCAGTCTTCATGACCTTCGCTTGCGCTACCTGTTCAGCCGGTACGTCAACTTCGGCCTCTGCCAGCGCCACGTGGTTTACCGTGTATGGCAGTGGGCCATGCCGCGTTTTTCGAGATATTGCTGGTGGTAATCTTCGGCCTGCCAGAACTGGCTGGCCGGAACAATTTCAGTGACGATGGGCCGCCTGCAAGCGCCTGACTTTTCCAGCCGGTCCTTCGATGCGCGAGCGGCAGCTTCCTGCTCTGGGCTGTGATAGAAGATTGCAGAGCGGTACTGAGTGCCCACATCCGGTCCTTGACGGTTCAGCGT
>JBOGJZ010000264.1:0-6815 GCA_050745645.1 Terriglobia bacterium
ACCCGCCAGCCTTCGCGCCTCAGCCGGGCGCCGATCCGCCGGTATCCGAACAGCGCCTGTCGCGGCTCGGCGCATAAAGCCTTGATCCGCTCCCGCAACTCCGTCCCCCTTGAAACCGGCGCGGCGCGCCCCGGCGGCGGGTCCCCAAACTCCGCTTGCGGCTTCACCCATCGTCCCACCGTCGAGACCGGCTCCTGCAGAGCTGCGGCCAGTCGCCGCACCGTCATCCGGTTTTCGGCGTGAACCGTTTTAGCCACCCCGGTTAGGCGCCCATTTTTTTTAACGTGCGGATGACTAAGGCTTGGTCCCCCGCCAGTTGCTCCAAAGCCTCGATCCGCTGCTGCAGCGCCCCGCTGCCGGCGTCGGGCCGCCCCGCCGGGCGGCCGATGCCTTCCCGCAGCACCTGCAAGGCCCGGTCCTTCACCTTGTAGGCGTAGGTAGAACTGATCCCGTACTTGCGGCAGATCTCGCCATGCGACACTTGCCCGGAAAGCAACTCCAGGCTGATTTCATACTTCTGCTCGTCGGTGAATTTCGCCACTTTGCTGATGGGACACCTCCTGGGCGGCGGCGATGGGGAGCCTAACTCCAGTCGCCCTACGGGCTCCTTCCGTTAGGCTCCCCATCGCCATGGATTGTCTTCCATCACCCTATCAGCTGTCTCACTCCTTCAGGGGTCCAGTATGATATGGCTGCGCCAAATTGCCCGCATTGCTTGACAAGATACGGCGGAGCTTATAGAATATGCGTAGATTATTCTTTCTAAGCAGTTGATAAAGTAGCCGGTTAACTAAAAGATGGGGAATGAGCGCAACCTCGACAGTAGAGAGCAGGAGGTACTGGCCACAGTCATCCGCCGCTATGTTGCTACGGGGGCGCCCGTGGGATCGAAGGCAGTGGCTGCTCAATTCCAGGAGCCTCTGAGTTCTGCGACCATCCGAAACCTGATGGCTGATCTGGAAGCTGCAGGATACCTCGTGCAGCCTCATACATCGGCGGGAAGGGTACCGGCGGACAAGGCTTATCGCTTCTACGTGGACAGTCTGACGCGGGAAGGCGAGATTGGCGCCGCCGCCGAGCAATACATCGAGGATCAACTTGGCTCAGAATCTATTTCCGCGGATGAGTTCATGGAGCGAATCTCGCAAATCCTCTCCGAGGTTTCCAGCCATTTAGGGATTGTCCTGGCGCCGGCTTTAGAAGAGAAGCTGCTCGAGCACATCAAGTTTGTGAAGTTGCCCGGCCGCCGGGTGCTGGCGGTGATCGTTTCAAGGCCAGACCTCGTCGAAAACAGGCTTTTCTCGATGGAGGATGAATCCTCACAGGAAGATTTGGATCATGCCGCCGATTACCTGAACGGCGAGTTTCACGGCTGGTCATTACGCACGATCCGCTTGGAGATCGTCAAGCGGGTTGAGGAAATGAAGGTTGCTTCCGACCGCCTGCTTTCCTGTGTGGCCAAACTCATGATGTGGGGAGCTCTGGCCCAGGAAGAGCCGGCTCCTCTTTTCGTCGGCGGGGCAGCCAATATCTTGGGCCAGCCTGACTTCGTGGACGCGGAGATGGTGAGAGACCTTCTGGCGGCCATTGAGGAAAAAGTCAAGGTCGTAAAGATCCTCAGCTCGTGCCTCGATGCTCCTCATCGCGGCGTCCAGGTGCTGATTGGCCGCGAGAACCCGAATTCTGAGATGCGGCAATGCTCATTTGTCGTCGCGCCTTATCATTACAGACATCGTCCGGTGGGAGCTCTCGGCGTGATCGGGCCGACGCGAATGGAATATAGCCGCGCCATCAGGACGGTAGAGTACGTTGCCCATGTCACCAGCCGGGTTCTCAGCGCCAACTAGTAATATGCCGCTGCCAGTTCTGAACGCTATTCTCACCAAAAGTGCAAAGCTGTATTCTAGCAGCTTGTTGAAAAACGTTCCGCCCCTGTCATTCTGAGCGGAGCGAAGAATCTGCTTCTGCTATTTTTAAGGACTTGCGAGATCCTTCGTCGCCTTCGGCTCCTCAGGATGACAGGCTGAGTGAGTTTTTCAACAAACCGCTAGAGGGTGCTGGGCCGGTGCGTAACTGCGAAGAACCCTCTAGCATCTTTTACCAGAACGGCTTGAGTGAAGTACGATAGCTTTATGGAGAAAGAAAACGACGCCCCGAAGACCTATTCTTCCGCGGCCGGCGAGGGCCGGGAAGGGAAGCCTGCTGAAGCTGAGCAGACGCCGGCGGAGGATCTCGCTGCAACCTGCCAGAAACTCCAAGCCGAAAAGCAGGAACTCTACGACCGGCTGCTTCGCAAGCAGGCTGAGTTTGACAACTACCGCAAGCGCGCAGAGCGGGAACGGGAAGAGTTTCTGCAGCAGGCGAATGCTGACTTGCTGCGCTCCCTGCTTCCCACGCTGGATGGTTTCGATCGAGCCTTGAAGCGCCGCGACCCCAAAGTTCCAGAGCAGTTTTACCAGGGCATGGAGCTGATCTACCGGCAGCTTTCTGATACGTTGCGGCGGGCCGGGTTAGCCTCCGTGGATTCAGAGGGCCTGACGTTTGACCCGGCAGTGCACCAGGCGGTCGAAACAGTTGAATCAAGCAAGCACCGGCACCACGAGGTGATGGAAGAGCTACAGCGTGGTTACAAGCTCAAGCACCGCTTGTTGCGGCCTGCGCTCGTCAAGGTAGCCGTCCGGTCTGATGCCGGAGGTTCGGCTGCGGACAAAACCCAAGAACCAACCGAGGACGATGATTGAGCGCGTTGCCGGCGCGGCGAAATAGTAACTTGGCGCGTAGGAGTGTGGTTTGGATGTAGAGGCGGTTTTACGCCGGATGGCGAGATGAGCTCGCCGCTACACAGACCAAATCGTGCCGCTATCAGCTTTTAACGAGGGGTCCTTTTGAACCACAAGCGCGACTATTATGAAGTGCTGGACGTGCAGCGCGATGCCTCCGAGCAGGAGTTGAAGAGCGCATACCGCAAGCTGGCGCTGCAATACCACCCGGATCGCAACCCCGGCAATCACGAAGAAGCCACAGAGAAGTTCAAAGAGATTACGGAAGCGTATAGCGTCCTTGCAGACTCGCAAAAGCGCGCCGCTTACGACCGCTTCGGGCACGCGGCCGTGAACGGCGGCGGTGCGCAGCCGGACTTTTCCTCCGGCGCGTTCTCGGATTTCGGAGATATCTTCGGCACCTTTGGCGACCTGTTTGGATTCGGAGACATATTTGGCCAGGGGCGCGCGCGGCGCAGAGGTGGAGCGGCGCGCGGCTCTGACTTGCGCTATGACCTGGAGATATCATTCCAGGAAGCCGCGGCTGGAATGGAAACCAAGATCAAGATTCCGCGCTATGAAACTTGCCAGGAATGCGGTGGACGGGGCGCAAAGCGCGGCAGCCAGCCGATGACCTGCTCGTTGTGCGGGGGGCGCGGCCAGGTTCGCCAGCAGCAAGGTTTCTTCACGCTTTCGCAAACGTGCCCACAATGCCGGGGAGTGGGACAGATCATCCGTGATCCTTGCCCGGCTTGTCATGGCGAGGGGCGTAAGCGCGAGGAACGGGTGCTCGGGATCAAAATTCCGGCCGGCGTCGAAGACGCCATGCGGTTGCGGGTAAGCGGTGAAGGCGAGGCTGGCGCGCAAGGCGGCCCGCCGGGCGACCTTTACGTCGTGCTGCGGGTGCGCGAGCACGCATTTTTTGAACGGCAGGGCAGCGACCTTTATTGCACGGTGCCAATTTCACTCACGCAGGCCGCTTTAGGCGCGGAAATCAAGGTGCCCACGCTCGACGGCCACGAGAAGCTGCGCATTCCGGAAGGTACGCAGCCGAACACTGTGTTCCGCATGCGGGGCCTTGGCCTGCCTAATGTGGAAAAACGCGGCCACGGCGACCTTTACGTGAAAGTACAGGTAGTGATCCCCACGCATTTGAATGGCGTGCAGCGGCGCGCGCTGGAAACTCTGGCTCAGCAGCTTCGCGTGGATAACACGCCTTTGAAACGCACCGGCGCGGGGAAGGCCAAGAGCAACTCGGGATAATCGGCGCTTGGCGGGTTGCTGAAAAGGACGGGTGCGTGTCATTCTGAGGAGCCGCTGCCGGCGAAAAATCTTGTCAGGTATTGATTCGGGACAAAAACAGATTCTTCGCGGAGCTTGCCCTGAGATTCCTTGCTTCGCTCGGAATGACAATGATAGGAGTGAACGGGATCAGAGCGATTCGAATGGAGCGAATCGGCTCAGGACGACCCTCAAGAAGACCCTTTCAGCATTCTGTTGGGGTTCCGCAGCCAGCCGCTGAGCCAGCATCGCCCAACGGTTGCCAGAATTTTAAAGCCCGCTTGGGCGCTGCCGGCGAGCGTGCCCGAGATTTTCGATCTGCCGAATTTCCGGCGGCGGTAATTAACCGGGATTTCGCCGGTCTTCAGGCGCAGCATCGCTGCCTTTGACTGCATCTCCACATTCCAGCCGAACCCCTCATCTTGAAGGGCGATTCGCTCCAAAGCATCCCGGCGGATAACTCGCAAGGGGCCGAGGTCGGTAAATCGCACTCCCCAGAGGCAAGCAATCAGCTTCGTGGTGAGCCAGTTGCCAAAGCGTTGCACCGCCGTAAGCGAACCCCGTTCAGCGCAGCCCAGCGACCGTGAGCCGAGCACTAGGTCAAAGTTACCTGCCTCGAAAACACAGAGCAGGCGGTCAATGTCCGCAGGGTCATCCGAGAGATCCGCATCCATGAAAACCACGGCGTTAACACCGGCGTCAAGGGCTGAAATACCAGTCTGGCAGGCTCGTCCATAACCGCGGCGCGTCTCTAAGACCACGCGCGCGCCAGCATCCCGGGCTACAGCCGCCGTGTTATCCTGGCTGCCGTTGTCGACCACGATGATCTCTTGAAGCCGGGCGCGAGGAAGCTGGGCAAGAACGCGGCCTATAGATTCCGCTTCATTGAGCGCCGGAATGATCAAGGCGTAGGACATCACCTGCGCTCTGGGCGCGGGTTCCAGGTTGCGCGTTGCGATTGCGCGGAACTTTTCATCGGTCATAAAATTGAATGCGCAGTCTCGGGGACTGTGTAAAAGTCCTTCAGAGTCATTCTGAGTGCAGCAACCTGATTGTCTGCAACCCCTGGCATCGCGTGGTGGCGTCGCGATCAGAAGACATGTTATAAAATGAAGTATGAGGTTGGTTGCCCATGGCGGGCAAGCGGTAGTCTGGCACAACGATGGAAAACGCAGGGAGCGCGACCGGAAAAACAGCGGGATTCTTCGACGGCCGCTTCTGGCTGCGTGATCTGATCCTTTCCCTCCTCCTGGCATTTATCGTGATTGTATTCTTCTACCAGCCTGTGCAGGTGGAAGGCACGAGCATGATGCCGGAGCTCTACAATCACGAACGGATATTTATCAATAAGTTCATCTATCGCCTGGAGCCGGTTCACAGATTTGACGTTGTGGTTTTTCACTATCCTCTGGATCCTTCCAAAAGCTATATCAAGCGGGTGGTAGGACTGCCAGGCGAATGGGTGAGCATTCACGACGGGCGGGTGTATATCGATGGCAAGCCGCTGAAGGAATCCTTCATTCCCCGCAACTACCTCGATCACGATAATTATCCGGCTGTACATGTGCCGCCAGACCATTACTACGTGCTGGGCGATCACCGGGACGCCTCAAACGACAGCCGCGAGTGGGGAACCGTCGACCGGAAATACATATACGGCAAGGCCGAGTTTGTCTACTGGCCTGTCAGCCAAATCGGAAGGCTAAACTAGCGACGATTGGATCTCTGCCGCGGCGCACAGCGCGCTGTCTTTCGGGGAAGGTGGATTCTTGCGGCTGAAAAGGAGATGATGGAGGCCATACTCGCCTTAGAAGACGGCACGATGTTTCATGGGCGCGGCCACGGCGCTCGCGGCGAGCGTTTTGGCGAAGTGGTTTTCAATACTTCCCTTTCCGGTTATCAGGAAATACTTACCGATCCTTCTTACGCCGGCCAAATCGTCACACTCACCTATCCGCACATCGGGAATTACGGCGCCAACCCTCTGGATAGCGAGTCCGTGCGCCCATTCGCGGAAGGACTGGTGGTGCGGGAACTGAGCGAGCTCGCAAGCAACTGGCGCTCTGCGGAAGGCGTCTCAGAATTTCTGGCTAAATTCGGCGTTCCGGCAATCTCGGAGATTGACACGAGGGCGCTAGTCCGGCACCTGCGCAAGCATGGTGCGATGCGCGGAGTGATTTCTTCCATCGATCTCGATGAAGCAAGTCTCGCTGCCAAAGCGAAGGCTTCGCCAAGCATGGTGGGTCTGGACCTTGCGAGCCGCGTGACCACGGCCTTTCGCTATCCGTGGAACGAGCCTTCGCGGGACCTTGAAGGATCCGCCTGCAAGGCGCCCGCCGCGCGCTTCCACGTGGTGGCCTATGACTATGGAATCAAGCACAACATTTTGCGCCAGCTCGTTGACGCAGGTTGCCGCGTGACTGTGGTCCCGGCGCGCACGGCGGCTCGCGAGGTTCTGGATTTCAAGCCCGACGGCGTGTTCCTTTCCAACGGCCCCGGCGACCCGGAGCCGCTCGCCTACGCTGCTGAGATGGTTCGCGGACTCATGGGGCGCGTACCGGTTTTCGGTATTTGCCTGGGTCATCAGATCGTGGGTTTGGCGCTGGGCGGCAAAACTTACAAGTTGAAATTCGGCCATCACGGCGGCAATCATCCGGTGATGAACCTGGAAACCAGGAAGGTGGAAATTACGGCGCATAATCACGGCTTCGCCGTGGATCCGGATTCGCTGAAATCGAGTGAAGTGGTTTTCACCCACATCAACTTGAACGATCA
>JBOGJZ010000265.1:0-1681 GCA_050745645.1 Terriglobia bacterium
CCCCGCCAGATCAAAACCTTCCAGGATCAACTCCAGGAATTTCTTTCACACCTCGACGAACGAAAGGCGCGGCAAGCCGTCAATCAGAAAGAACGGCGCAACCTGGACGCAGAGGTCCAGTCGATCAAAATCAAGATCGATAAACATAGAGAGCAGCTCTATCAGATGAAGACCAACGAGCAATACCGCGCCATGACCAAAGAAATCGAAGGGGAAGAGCAAAACATCCGCAAGAAGGAAGACGCTATCCTCGAAAAAATGGTTGAAGCCGAACAGATTGACAAAGCGATCCACGACGCCACAGCCAGCCTGGAAGGTGAAAAGAAGCGCGTCGGGGCAGAAGTCGGCGAATTGGAAGCGGCTCGTCAAGCGGATGAGCAGGAGAAGGCGCGATTGCTTGAGCGGCGCCGCACCCTCGCGGCCGCGGCTCCGGAAGACATGCTTTCCCACTATGAAAGGCTGCGCAGGGCGCGCCACGGCGTCGCTTTGGTAGAGGTGCAGGACGGCCTGTGCACTGGTTGTCACGTCCGCCTGCGGCCCCAAGCGTATTACGATATTCGCGCCCGCGACATCGTGCTGACCTGCGAAAATTGCAGCCGGTTCCTTTACTACATACCACGTACCGAAGACGAGGCGGCCGCCGCGGCGACAGCCGCCGGTCAGCAACCTGCGATCCAGAATTAGCCCCGCTGCCATGCCGGAAATCCTCATTGCCCATATAGACGGCGCTTCGCGCGGCAATCCCGGTCCCGCTGCCTACGCGGTAGTGGTAACAGACGCGTGCGGGGTCTGCGTTGATTCCATCTCAAAAACACTGGGGAAAGCCACGAATAACTTCGCCGAATACCAGGCGCTTCTGGCCGCCTTGGAATACGCGCGCGAGCACGAGCGCCACAAGATTAGGATTTTCAGCGACTCGGAACTCCTCGTCCGGCAGATCGAAGGCCGCTATCGAGTCAAAAACGCAACCTTGAAACCGCTTCATGCGCGCGCCATGACCTTGATCCGTGCGCTTGAGAGCTTTTCCATCACACACGTCCGCCGCGAGCAAAATCAGCAGGCGGATGCGCTTGCGAATCAGGCGTTGGACGGCGCGCCGGATAACCCTGTTCACCACGAAGACACAAAGTTAACAAGGCCAGAGAGCAGATGACAGCCATTCCAGCGCCGCTCACGGCGTTTACTGAAGAAGAGCGCATGTTCCAGGCTGCGGCGTACGAGTTCGCGCTCAAGGAAATTGGGCCGCATGTGCGGGAGATGGACCGGGACGGCGTTTTTAAGAAGGAATTGCTCCGCCAGTTTTTCACGCAAGGTTTCATGGGAATCGGCATTCCACCGGAATACGGCGGCAGCGGCGGCAGCTTTTTCATGTCTATCCTTGCTATCGAAGAGTTCGCCCGCGTTGACGCCTCGGCTTCGGTGATCATCGATGTGCAAAACACTTTGGTCTCGAACGCCATCCGGATTTGGGGAAGCGAGGAGCAAAAGGACCACTATCTCGCCCGGCTAGCGAAGGACACCGTAGGAGCCTATGCGCTCTCCGAGCCGGCTTCCGGCAGCGACGCCTTCGGCCTGGAAACTCAGGCCCGCCAAGACGGAGCGTACTACCTGCTTAATGGGCGGAAACTCTGGATCACGAACGCTCAAGAAGCCGGATTGTTCATCGTCTTTGCCACGCTCA
>JBOGJZ010000266.1:0-3087 GCA_050745645.1 Terriglobia bacterium
CTTCGGATTGGGGCGCGCTCACGGCGAGCACGATGTCGCGATGAGTATCGTCAATCGTGAGCACTCCCTCGGTACCGACGATGCCAACTTCCAGACTGTAAACGGAGGCGGGCCATGTAACAGGGAGCGCCCAGGAGATGTTGAGATGGCAGATGCAGCCATCGTCGAACATAATCATTCCTGCCGTCGCATCGATGCCGCCATAAAGCGGGCCCAAAACCTTATCGATCGAACGGGCGTAGACTTCGACGGGCTTCTTGGCTTCCAGGTACCACATGACGATATCGAGCGCATGGGTGCCGGAAATTACCATGGGCGATATGGTTTCCGGCGCGTTGCTCCGTTTGTAGTTATCGATCGCCACGAGCCGGTTCATGAAGGCGCGCGACGTAACTAGCGTCACATCGCCCAGGGCGCCCGTGCGAACCTTTTCTTTCGCGGCAAGCCACCGCCGCCGGAATCGCTGCGTGTAGCCAACAACGGCATCGACGTTAGCTTGTTCGATCGCTTCCAACACTTTGCGCGACTCCGAGAGCTTTGTCGCAAGGGGTTTCTCGATCAGCATCGGCAGGCGCCGTTCCACCGCCCTCATGACCGGATCCACGTGCAGGTGCTCATCGGTGGCGATGATCGCGGCAGTGACCTCCGGCCGCTTGAGCAGTTCGCTGTGATCGCCGGTAACGAAATCAGCGCCAACCATCGCAGCGACCTGCTTCGCGCGTTCGGGATTCTTTTCAGCGATGCCGATCCAATCGACGGCGCCGTGCCGGGCCGCCACTTGGCCTCGAAAGAGGCCGACGCGGCCCGCGCCAACAATAGCAAGGCCAATTTGTTTAGACTTTCGGGGCATTGAGTGTCTCCTGTGCTCCAGATGAACAAGCGAGATGCAGTGAACGAAAGGTCAGACGGCAAACCCGCATGGTCTAAGGGGTGATCACGCTGTCGTTACTAAACGTGAATCTCACATCGCTGCACATCAAGCTGTAACAGCATGGTCAACCTGGCAGAGGGTATCCGAGGAAGATTGCGTCCCGATGCCACAGAGCGGCCAGGAGGAACGCCACGTCATGCTCGCGGCTTACTATTGCCAGCCTCCGCCCAGAGCATTATAAAGCTGGACTAGGGCGAGCCGCTCATTGAGTTGCGCCTGGGCAAGGTTCAACTCGGCCGTGAAATAGTTGGTCTCGCTGGTTAGTACCTGTAAGTAGCTGGCGCCGCCGTGCCGGTAGAGGACATGCGATAGACGGTCGGCATCTGCCGCGGCGGCCGTCAATGCCTCCTGCTGGTTCCGGAACTCGCGGTTTTTTTGATAGGCGATAAGGGAGTCCGAGACTTCACGCAGGGCTTCCTTGACCGCTTGCTGGTATGCGAGCAACATCTGTTGCTCTTCGGCCCGAGTTAATTTTAAGCCGGCGTGGATAGCTCCGGCTTGAAAAATAGTCTGTGCTGCCGACCCGGCCACGTTCCACAGACCCCCTCCAGGGAATGAAAAGAACCGGTTGAGCGCATAACTCTCGAGTCCACCTGTAGCGGTGAGCGAGATATTGGGAAAGAAATCTGCCTTAGCAACGCCGATGTCCGCGTTGGCCGCGATCAAGTTAGCCTCTGCCTCGCGGATATCAGGGCGCCGATCGAGAAGCTCCGAAGGGAGCCCGGCGGGAACGGCGGGCGGGAGCGCTTCCTCGGTCAGCTTAAGGCCGCGAACCACCGGCCCTGGGTTCTCGCCGAGCAGGTCGCTAATCAAGTCCTCCTGCTGTTGAATCTGCCGCTCCAAATCGGGGATCTGCTCCGCCGCCGTGTAAACAAGTTCTTGCGCCTGGCGCAGATCAAGCAGGGAGGCGGAGCCGTTATCGGTCAAAACTTGAGTCAGGCGCAGCGAGTCCTGCCGTGATGCCAAGGTGCGCTGCGAAATCTGGAGGGCTAAGTCCAGCTCGCGAAGCTGAAAATAAGCCGTGGCCACACTGGAAACCACGGAAGTGATCACGGCGCGGCGGCCCCACTCGGTCGCCAGTAGGTTGGCGCGCGCCGCCTCCGTCTCTCGGCGGTATTTGCCCCAAAAATCGAGATTCCAAATTACAGAGAGATCCAACTCGCCGGTATGCAATTGGTAAGCCGGGAAAAATGAGTTGAGCTTCGGATTACGCTCGCTCAGCAGGCTCGCACCGGCGCTTACAATCGGATATTGGTTGGAGCGAGTAATCCCGAGCTGAGCCTGCGCCTGAAGGACGCGAGTGGCTGCGATCCGCACGTCGTAGTTTTGCCGCAATGCGGCGCGGATCAGTTGCTGCAATACAGGATCATGAAAAACGGCCCACCATTTTTCATTCCCCAGGGATTCCGCGGATGCCTTGCCGGGGGGATTTGCCGCCGGCCCGCGATAGGCAGGGGGAACATTCACCTTGGGCCGGTGATAGTTGGGGCCAACGGTGCATCCTGCCAGCAGCATGCACACCAGCGACAATAAGAGCAGTTTTCTCATGTCAGTTCGTACGGCCAGACAAGGCCCGAAGGGCCAAAATATCATAGGCCAGGGCGAAAGCCCCATAATCGCTGACCTAAGCCACGGATATGGGCTTGAGCCGCGCGAGCGGCGACAGAGTGTGGCCCACGGCGAGAGCCGTGGGAAATGGAGACGACACTCATCTTTCCATGTCAGCCCCTTTTAGGGGCGGCATAACTTCTGGTTGGCCTCTGCCGGACGTATGTCGCCCCTGAAGGGGCTTGCAATTCGCGTTGCGCCCGAATTCCCACGGCTGCCGCCGTGGGCCAACGTCTATCGCCCGCCAAGGCGGGCTTTACTGGGTTCGGTACCTTAGGTCGGCGCTCATGGGGCGCACGTCCTGGGTTATAGTCTGCCGGCCCTTCGGGCCTCAATACCGGACGCGCCGGAAGCATTTCCGACCTTGGTCCTTTATGGAAAAAAGCCCACTACCCGCTACCCATCACACAGGCTCCGCCGGCGCCTCGCCCGGTGGCGATTCTGCGAGCGCGTGCGTTCTGGTCGCGCCCGAAAGCCTCTCTACTGTGTAGAAGAAGGCGGGAATAAGGAAGATGGCGAGCAGGCTCAACCCAATCATGCCGCCAATG
>JBOGJZ010000267.1:0-2140 GCA_050745645.1 Terriglobia bacterium
GAAGCTCTCGAAGCGCTGGCGAGCCTCGGCCGGCGTCATTCCGGCGTGGTCATGCCCGGCTACACGCACCTGCAGCCTGCGCAACCCATTCTCTTTTCCCACTATGCTCTCGCGTACTTTGAGATGCTCTCGCGCGACGTCAGCCGCTTTGAAGACTGCCGCGTCCGCGCGGATGAGCTCCCGATGGGCGCAGGCGCGCTGGCGGGTACTACTTTTCCGATCGACCGCGCAGCGCTGGCGCGCGAGTTGGGTTTTGCGCGCGTTTCCGCCAATAGCCTGGATGTAACGTCCGATCGTGATTTTGTCTGTGAGCTGCTCTTTGCCTGCTCGCTCGCGCTGATGCATTTGAGCCGCCTCGCGGAGGATTTAATCCTGTACTCTTCTCCCGCCTTCGGTTACATCGAGATTGCGGACGAATACTCAACGGGCAGCAGCTTGATGCCGCAGAAGAAGAATGCTGATTCGCTCGAGCTCATTCGCGGCAAGGCGGCTCGCGTGCTGGGCCGGGTAACCGGCGCGCTCGCCATGATGAAGGGCCTGCCGATGGCCTACAACCGCGACCTGCAGGAGGACAAGGCTGCCCTCTTTGACGGCGTTGATACAACCCGCGCCTCGCTTGCAGTCGCGGCTCGCGTGCTGCGCACCTTGCGCCTTAATCCTGAAAAGATGGAGGCTGCCACGCACCTTGGCTTTCTCACTGCGACCGACGTGGCCGATGAGCTCGTCCGGCGCGACATGACGTTTGCTGCGGCGCATGGAGCCGTAGGAAAACTGGTTCGCCATTGTGTTAAGAAATCCAAAACCTTTGCGGACCTCTCTGAGGAAGAGGCTCGGGCTGTGATCTCTCTTTGGGACAAGCGCCTTGCCCGCATCGCCGCTTCGCCCCGCCTGACTATCGGCCAGAGGAACGTAATAGGCGGCACGGCGCGCGCTCAGGTCGCGCGGCAAATGGCTCGCGCTGATCGCAGCGTGCAGCAACTCAGGCGGCGGCTGGCTGTGCGCTCATGACTGCGAGGTATTGGGTAATCGCCTTCTGCTGTGCCCTGGCCACAATGGCTTTTTCGGGCCGCCTCATGGCTCAGCAAACCGGCCCGGCAGCATCCAGCTCCGCCAGCATTGTGGACGATGAGTTGTTCGTTCCCCCGATGGCGGATCAATCCGAGCCGGCCGACCGCATCCGTTATGGCGGCAGCGAGATCGATTTCGGCCTGGCACTGCCGCTGACCGTCTATACATCCGAAGGACAGGATTCAGGCTGGCAGATCGGGTTTCTGGGCGGCATTGTGGCCGGCTTCGGCTCCGAGCGCACCACGCTGTATCTGAAATCAGCGGATTTTCATGCAGGCATCCCCATCTCGTTCCGCAAGGGCAAGTGGTCTGCGCGTTTTCAGTTCTACCATGTCAGCTCGCACCTGGGCGGCGATTACCAGAACCTCTCTGGCTTTCAGGACTTCCATTACAGCCGCGAAGAAATCCAAGGCCTCGTGGCCTATGACCTCCCTCATCATGTGCGCATCTACGGCGGGCCTCGCGTGCTTGTGCGCACCTATCCCAGCGTTGGCCGCTGGACCTTTCAGGCCGGGACTGAATGGTTCCCGCCGTCCCTTTCCGGCCATTATTGGAAACTCTACCTCGCCGATGATTTTCAGACCCGGCAGGAAGTGAAGTGGCAAACTAATATCAGCATCGAGCCTGGCATTCAATGGACTACTCGCAAGGGCGAACCTATAACCCGGCTTGAAGCCTGGTTTTACAGCGGGCAGGAGCCTTTCGGCGAGCTCTACACGCGACGCGAGCGTGTGCTGGGAGCACAAGTCATTTTCACGCTCAAACCTGCACTGAAATCGATTGTTCTTCGCCGGCATTGAGCGACTGTGAATGACTGTGGATGACTGTGGATGAAGCGCGGCGGACGCTGGCCGCCGAAGCCATTGGCAGATCAAATCCGGCGGCCAGGCAAACAGTGCTTGCCATCGGCCGCCGCTACAAATCGCAACCGTGGAAATTCTCTCCAATCATCCGCTCAAGCCTTACACAACGTTCAAAATCGGCGGACCCGCCCGCTACTTCGCGGAAATCCGCGTGCCATCTGACCTGACGCAGGCGCTGGAGTTTGCGGATTCAAAGCGCGTTCAGACTT
>JBOGJZ010000268.1:0-3244 GCA_050745645.1 Terriglobia bacterium
GGCACTCGGGACACGTACAGTCCTGACCGCCGTGCCAGCCAACACCGACGCGCTGGCCCGACTTCCACTCGGAAACACCGGCGCACACTTCATCGATGATTACTGCAAAAAAAACACCAGGAACGCGGGGATACTGAATGCCGGGCCACCCGCCTTCTTTCGTGAGCACGTCACTGTGGCAGACACCACAGGCCTGCACCTTGATCCGCACCTGCCCCGCGCCCGGCTTAGGAACCTCGCGCTCGACGATCTCGAAGTCTGCTCCCGCCTTAGGAATCTGCGCCACCTTCATTGGCGTTACTGCGACTTTTGCCGTTGCCATAAATCCTCCGGTGAATTTTCAGCGATTGTTGAAAAGCACTTACTGCTACTGGCAAGGCGACCGAACATTGCCCGACCGGAGCGCAGCCTGAATAATCGCCGAAGTAGAAAAGCCGTCAGCCACCGGAATGGAAATCACTTTTCCTCCAGCGGCCTCTACTTCTTCGCGGCCTACAATCTGATTTGATCCCCAGTCCGCTCCCTTGGCGAGCACGTCAGGCAGTAGCAGCGCGATGAGCGCCTGCGGCGTGAGATCGTCAAAGATGGTCACGTAATCCACGCTTTCGAGCGCAGCCAAAATCTCCGCTCGTTCCGCCTCCGGCGTAATGGGCCGTCCGGGTCCCTTTAAAGCCCTCACGCTGCGGTCGCTGTTAAGGCCCACCATCAAAACGTCGCCGTGCCTACGCGCTTCTGCCAGATACCGGGTGTGCCCCGGATGAAGAAGGTCGAAACAACCATTGGTGAAGACCAGCCGCTTGCCCCGCCGCCTGATTTCAGCCGCCGTCTCGATCGCTTGATCCGCGGATAAGATTTTTTCAGCAGACATTCACAACTCAGCCGCCGTAGCGCAGGCATCCTGCAGACAGTGAACACCGCGATGGCAGCGCCACTACTCTTAATTCTAACATGCGAGCTTTTCGGTCTCGCCTCAACCGTTGTGATATTCATGCCAATTACGGATTGGAGCCAAACCCGGCAGACCTCAAGAACAGAGATCTGCGCCACCCTAGTTGTCCCGACTTATAAGTTCGTTGCATAAGCCCGAATGTCGTCCCGAGCCCGGGAATCTGGCCGTCGCCTTTCTTGTGCCCCGCCGCGGCGCTGCAACGGAACCCTCAATCCGAATCCGTAATAGGACTCGCACCTTCGGCCTGCTGCTTATTGATTCCAAAGCGTTTTCTCGCTTTGCCCGCCCCTTCACCCCCGGAGGCTGGTTAGCGCACCAAGCCGACGCCGGCAGCCTTTTTCCAGTGAAACAGGGTTTGCGAAAGATGGGAGTCATGATTTCAGCACATCTTGATTCGCCACGATGGACTTCATCCAGCTTAACAACTCCAGACGAGACGAAGGAGACGCATGAGACCCATGAGACAAGAAAATTTTCAGCAGGCATAGGGGCCCCGTCTAAGTAGCGCCGGCCTTTACGCCGACAGACGGTGGCGTCATGGCAAATGCCGGGCAGCCCTTCCGGCTGTATTTCATGCCTTGTGCGTTTGGCAAAGTGAGATGACCGGCTGCTACGAAGTGCGGCGTCAGCGGCCCTGTTTTGTTTCAAAGTATGGGTCGGGTTCGGGAATCGCTTCTCCGTCCTTACGGGGATCAGAGGCCCCATAGTTCACTCCCGTAGCGGAGTCGTGAAGAACAGCCTGCCCTCCTCCCATCGGAGAAGCGAACGCGCCGCGCACTTCAACCTGATGGCCCTTTTCGATGAGCGCCTGCCGAACCGCGGCGGGCACTCGATCTTCAATCATCACGTCACAACCAGTGAAGTTCAGCTTAGTAAAGCGAGGGGCTTCGAGCGCCTGCTGGATGTTCATGCCGTAGTCAGCGATATCGGAAACAAACTGCGCGTGCGCTTGAGCCTGGTTCAATCCGCCCATAATGCCGAACCCGATGTGAAGATCGCCTTTCTGCATGAACGCCGGAATGATGGTGTGAAACGGTCTCTTGTGCGGCGCCAGCACGTCCGGACTTTGCGGCGCCAGCACAAAACCCGCGCCGCGGTTTTGTAAAGTGAATCCGTAATTATCCACTACAATGCCGGAGCCGAACTGCGCAAAGAGACTCTGGATTAACGAAACGATGTTTCCGTCCTGGTCCACTACAGTGAGGTACGTTGTGTCGCTGCCATAGCGGGCTGGATCGCCGGGTTGGACATCGCAGTTCGCGCGATTGGGATGAATCTGAGCAGCCCGCGCTGCCGCGTATTGTTTGGAAATAATCCCTTGGACAGGGACCTTGGCAAACCTGGGGTCTCCGAGGTAGCGCCGCAGGTCAGTGTAGGCCAGCTTTTGCGCTTCAATTTTGGTGTGGAATGATTGAGCGTTTAAAAACCCCCATTGCGCCAGCGGAAAACGCTCCATGATGTTGAGCATTTCGAGCGCTGCCATGCCCTGCCCGTTTGGCGGCAGTTCGTAGACCGTCCAGCCGTGGTAGGTGGTCGAAATTGGCTGCACCCATTCAGGCTGGTACGCGCTCAAGTCGCTCTCCGCCATGACGCCGCCCAGGTGGTTGGAAGTCGCCAAAATCGCAGCTCCGATAGGTCCTTCGTAGAACGCCTTCTGACCATCACGAGCCACAAGCTCCAACGCGCGGGCGTATTCTGGGTTGCGGAACATCTCGCCAACTTGGGGGGTATGCCCGTCGATCAGGAAAACCCGGCGAGCGTTCGCATTACCCTCAATCTTGGAATTCAGGTGCTGCCAATACGCCGCGACGAACTCGGTCACCGGGAAGCCATGAGTTGCGATGGCGATGGCTGGCTGAAAAAGCTCGGCCCAGGGAAGACGTCCAAATTTCTGGTGCAGCGCCCACCAGCCGCGCACGCATCCGGGTACCGTGACCGTATAAATGCCAGCCTCCGGCATGGTAGTGAAGCCCTTCTCGCGTAAAAACTCCGGGGTCAGCTTTTCGGGCGCCCAGCCGCTCGCGTTGAGACCCGCCAGCTTGCCCGTCTTTGCATCCCACTCGACGGCGAAAAGGTCGCCGCCCATACCGTTCATCATCGGCTCAACCACGCCCATCACCGCATTAGTCGCTATCGCGGCATCGGCTGCTGAGCCTCCTCTTGCCAGAATCTGTGCTCCCGCCTGCGCCGCCAACGGCTGCTCGGCTGCTACGATTCCCTTCTGGGTCATCACCATGGATCGCGCCTGCGAGCGGTCCAGCGGAAGCACAGTTTTTTCTCGAGCAGTCTGCATCG
>JBOGJZ010000269.1:0-3082 GCA_050745645.1 Terriglobia bacterium
TTGCTCCCGTTCTTCATCGAGTGGCATCATGAGTCGGTCCACCCTTCCGCCGGCGCGCCTGGCGGCTGCCGGCTCGATCGCTTTGTTCTCCATACGCAAGCCGGGCAGGAGATCGAAAAGGCCTGCCGGGAGCTGGGCATCGACGTCGTCGTCGAGGCCGCTGAGAAACCGTTCCTGCGCGCGAGCATCTCCGGCCCCAAAGGTGAAGTTGAACTCACGTCCTGAGGTGATACGCAGACTGTGAAACAATCAACGGCATCTCGCAAAGACGCCAAGGATCGCAAGGCGTGGTAACCACAGTCAGCGCATTCCTGACTGTGAGTCTTCCCTTTCCACAACAGTTGGCCGCCGCGTGGGATTCAATAACAGGCAGAGCGCCGCCGCAACCAGCAGATCGATGCCGATCAGACCAAAACCGTAGCGAAAGCCTCCTGTGCGCATGTCGAGATAACCTGTCACAAGCGAGCCGAAAAACCCGCCGAAGCTCCCAACGGAATTGATTAATCCGATTGCAGGTCCCGCCACCTCTCGCGGCAGGCTTTCTGTTGGAATCGCCCAGAAGGGCCCCAGGGCGCCTTCCGTTCCGGCGGTGGTCAGGCAAATACAAGCAAACGCCAGGATGGGCCATTGGCGGCTCATCAGCACGCCCGCCAGCAGAGATATTCCGCCAATCGCAAACGCTACAGACGCGTGCCCGCGGCGCTCTCCCGACCTATCGGAGCGCCATGCGTTGAGAATCATCACAGCGATAGCCACGATAAAAGGAACGATAACCAGAATCCCGACTGTTGTGCTGGTCAACTTCGTCGCGCTTTCAATGGCGCTTGGCAACCAGATCAGGAATCCGAAATCCGCGATGTTGCGAAGGAAACAGATCAAGGTCAGCAAGAGGACCTGCGGGTGGACCAGCGCCCGTAAAAAGGAATGAGAGTCAAGGGGAGCCTCGTCCGCCTTCTCCCGCTCGAGGGCCTTCTCAAGATATTCGCGTTCAGCAGCAGATATCCACTTCGCTTCACGCGGATGGTCGTAAATCGTGACTTGCCAGACTACCAGCCATATAAAAGGGAGCGCGCCTTCAGCAACCATCATGACTCGCCAGTTCCAACGGTCCAGGATCCAGCCGGAAAAAGGCGACGAAAAGATAACCGCAAGCGGGAGGCAGAGCATCCACAGGGCGTTTGCGCGAGCGCGTTCCTTGCGGGGAAACCAGTGCGCGAGAAAAATGAGCATAATGGGCCACACGCCGCCTTCGGCGAGGCCCAGCAGCAGCCGCATCACCCACAACTGTTGCCACGTATGGACCAGACCGCACCCGGCCGCGCAAGCGCCCCAGGCAACCAACAGGACGCTAATCAAACGTTTCGCGCTCCAGGAATTCGCCAGATGACCGGCGGGAATCTGAAGCAGCAGATAACCCCAGAAAAAGACGCCTGCCACGTTGCCGGCCTGAGTGGGATCCATGTGCAGATCGCGGCTCATGGAGGGCAACGCCATTGAGATGTTGGTGCGGTCGACGAACGAGATTGTGTACATGAGGAGCGCGACCGGAATTATTCGCAGCCAGCGCTGATGGGGTATCAAGTTGACGCTCCACGAACTCAATTCCGAAGACGCTCTTGCGAGGCTTGGCTTAACAGTTTATTGGAAAACTCGCCCACCCTGTCATTCCGAGGAGTCGCAGACGACGAGGAATCTCCTAAGCCGTTGCAGCGACGTAGAAACCAGATTCTTCGCGGAGTTTATCGTGAGCCTCTTCGCGGAGCTTGCCCTGCGATTCTTCGCTTCGCTCAGAATGACAATGATAGAAGCGAACGGGCTCAGAGCGATTCGAATAGGAGCGAATCGGCTCAGGATGACAAGCGAAGAGCCTGCCCTGAGCGAAGTGAAGGGGCTCAGAATGACAGTTCCATATTGTTTCTCAATAAACTGCTAGTGTACTGAGTTATAAATTCGCTGCATAAGTCCGAATGTCATTCCGAGCACAGCGAGGAATCTGCTTGTGATCAGAGGATTGAAAACAAAGCAGATTCCTCGGGCCGATCAAAAACATCGGCCCTCGGAATGACAGCGACCTGGGCATCATTTCATCAACGAACTTCTGACTCAGGACACTAGAAGGCGGTGTTATGCCTGGGTCGTAGCTGGGATTTCTTTCTCACCGGAACCGCTGTCCGCTCAATGCCGCGACGTCCACGGACGGCGTTTCTTTGCATATCAATTGAGCGGCGAGTTTGCCTGTGATCGGACCCAGCGAGATCCCCTGCATCCCGTGCCCTGTTGCAATTATCAGATTGCGCCATGTTTCTGAGACCTCAATGATGGGGAGGCTATCCGGCGTCAGCGGGCGCAAGCCGCGCCAAATCTCCAGAACCTCGTACTCGTCTGTGCCGGCCAAGTATTCTCTAGCCGCACGCCTGATCGCATTCACACGCCGTTGATCGATTGAAAAATTCAATTCGTCCAACTCGAGAGTCCCGGCAAAACGCAGTATCCCTCCCATTGGAGTGACGACAACTTTTGATTCGCTTAACCATATCGGGATCGACTCATCTCTTTCCTGTGATTTGACCGTGATGCTATATCCCTTCGCAGGTTGGATGGGCAGGGCCAGATGCATCTGAGCAGCAAGCCCTGCGGACCAAGAGCCTGCCGCCAGAACAACCTGATCGGGCAGGAAATCTCCTCGCGTCGTCCTGACGGCGGATATCCTGTTTCCGGCGGTCTCCAGGCACAGCACTTCGGCTGAGGGCAGAAAGGTCACTCCTTTGGCTTGGCACATCGACGCAAGCCACCGGACAAACTCGGCTGGATTAAGATGAGCGTCGCCGTTGAAATAAATTCCCCCAACAATGTCGGGTTGAATCCTTGGCTCGAGCTCGCGGGCAGCAGCCGGGTCGAGCGCCTTGGACTCGATCCAATATGGCTTCACCAATTCCGCCGCTTTTACGCCAGCTTCGAGGCCGGCAGAGCTCTTGTAAATCGCCAGCGACCCTTTGTGTTGGAAATGGAATTCCGGCCAGCTCGCAGATGCAAACTCTTCATAGAGCGCCAGACTGGATTGAATCAACTCATTAAGTAAAGG
>JBOGJZ010000270.1:0-6530 GCA_050745645.1 Terriglobia bacterium
GCGCGGCCGCTAAAGCGCGTGCAGCTAAGATCAAAGCTCCCCCAGAAGAAGTGGACCGGACTCGATTTTCCGATGAAGCGGGCGCGGAATTCCTGGAGCGCCAAGTCTATCGACAGCAGAATACGCCAGAAACGGTTTGCATATTCCGGGCTGTAGGATGCATGAGTATTGTCCTGGTCGAAAGGGATCGCGCCCGGCACTTCCTGGGGTCTGGCGTTGATCTGAACCACAACTCCAGCCTCGCGTAAGGCGGAAAACAGCTCTCGGTAGAAGGCAGCGACGGACTTTGGCGCGAGCGCCAGGACGCGCGACACGCCGTCAGACTTCCGGATCTCTAAGCGGTGGTCAATGAAGTCGAACTGGATTTCAAACGCTTGTCCGTGGTATGAAATTGGCGAGGTTGTCAGGCCCCGCGTGGTCACATACAGAGCGGCATTCCACCAATGGTTCTGAAGCGGCGTAAGGCCCATGCGGATTTTCCCAACGATCTGGGTCCACATGTGCAGCGTGTGATAAGTATCTTCCCATTCTTCAAGCGGCAGCGCGGGCCACGCATCCTCGATTGTTCTCGTCGAAGAAAGCTGCTGGAGAGAGCTTGCTTGTTTGCCGGCATCGATCATAATGGCTGACCCCGCGTTAGAACTGAGTGCTGTCCGCTCAGAAGTTTGTTGAAAAACCCGCCCACGGTGTCATTCTGAGGCCGCCGAAGGCGACGAAGAATCCCGTAAGCCGTTGCAACGACGTAGAAAGCAGATTCTTCGCTACGCTCAGAATGACGGGCGGAGGGCTCAGGATGACACACTCCAAGCCATTTTCGGCGACCGGTT
This sequence comes from Terriglobia bacterium, assembly GCA_050745645.1. Classification (GTDB taxonomy): domain Bacteria; phylum Acidobacteriota; class Terriglobia; order UBA7540; family UBA7540; genus RH2-MAG17b. Next base: position 828 of record JBOGJZ010000270.1, read on the forward strand.
AGAATTGCGCGCTGCCCGTTGAGCCTCATCTGAGCTCGGCCCCGCGGGCACAAAATGAAAATGGGAAACCACGGTGGGTTCCCCATTTTCTTGCTTTTTTCATGCCGCGACGGCGTCTGCAGGGCGTCGCCAGCGGTACGCACCGCAAGAGCGGTGTGTGATTTGATCATGCATGCTCGGTGGACTTCCTCGTCCTGCCGTTTGCACACCTTCTTTGTACCGCTTGGCGTGGAGAATTGCAAGGGGATTGAACAGAGCCGCGATCAGGGTGGCTCGCGCGAGATTTATCGCGCTCGGTAGGACAATTTAGGAGCGGCGGAAGAGCTGATCGAGCAGATCGATGGCCAAGTCGATTTCCTCATGGGTGATGGTGAAGGACGGAGCCAGCGTAAAAACGTTCTTGTAATATCCGCCCACGTCCAGGACCAACCCGTAGCGGCGGCGGCCAACCTCGAGGTTTCCTTTCAAGCCTTCAGTGAAGATGCGGTCCGTGAGCTCACGGTCCGGCGTGAAACCATCTGACTTGCAGACCTCAATGCGCAGCGCTAGTCCTAGCCCTCCCACCTGGCCGATAACTTTGGGATGCCGCCGCTGCAGTTCGCGCAAGCCAGCAAGAAAGTAAGCGCCCTTTTCATTTACAAGGCCCTCGTAGTTCTCCTCTTCCATCATTTTCAACGTTTCGAGAGCAACCGCGGTGCCAAGGGTGTTCGATGAAAACGTAGAGTGCGTCGAACCGGGCGGAAAGACCTCCGGCGCCAGCAGCTCTTCGCGCGCCCACAGGCCGGAGAGCGGATTCAGGCCGTTGGTGAGAGCCTTGCCGAATACGATGATATCGGGCGTGATGCCCCAGTGTTCAATGGCCCAGAGCTTGCCCGTGCGGTAGAAACCCATCTGGATTTCGTCATCGACAATGAGTATCTTATGTTTGTCGCAGGTCTCCTTAAGCCGCTTGAAATAGTCTTTGGGAGGGATCACGTACCCGCCTGTACCCTGCACAGGTTCCACATAGAACGCGGCGTACTCGGAAGACGCAGCCTTCGCGTCCCATACGCCGAAGTATTCGCTGTCGAATAGACGGGCGAACTGCTCCTGACAATAAAGGCCGCAACTCTCGGGCTTTAAATCGTAAATACAGCGGAAACAGTAGGGATAGAAAATGAATTGGCCGCGGTCTCCGAAGTGCCCGTAGCGCCGGCGGTAGCGGTAACTCGACGTAATAGCGGAAGCCCCCAGGGTGCGGCCGTGATAGCCGCCCATGAAAGCGAACATGAGGTTCTTGCCTGTGTAGTTGCGAACGATTTTGAGCGAATCCTCGATAGCTTGCGAGCCGCCCACGTTGAAATGGACGCGGCCTTTCACGCCGAAGCGTTCTTCACAGGCGCGCGCAATCCGCGCGGCTACTTCTATTTTCTCAGTGTGCAGATATTGACAAGCAAGCTGTGGCAGGCGGTCAAGCTGCCGCTTAAGAGCCTCGTTCAACCGCGCATTCTTGTATCCAAAACTGGCCGCGGAATACCACATCTGCAAATCGAGATACGGCACACCTGATTCATCGTAAAGATAGCTGCCCTCACACGTGGTGAATACCTTGGGCGGCTCGGCATAGTGCACCGTGTCCCCAAAGGAGCAGTAACGCTTTTCGAGCTCAAGCAGCTCCGCGGTCCGTTGAGCAGTTTCCGAGACGGCCAAGTTTTTTGAGTCTCCTTCGTGAATAATCTAAGCTGAGCAAAGCCGCGGCCCGAAAGCTGAGCGTAGCCTGCGCCGCGTTAGCGCTCAAATCCAGGGCGGCTCAGTCTCCGGAACCAAAAGACGTTCGGAAGGTCTCGCGCGGGTAGCGGCCTCGCTCATCTCGAGGACGGCGCCCCCGTCCCGCCAGCGAGCCAGCGCACCCTCGATCTCGGCGAAGGTCTCGAAGATCCGGCAGGGGATGCCTCGCTCGCGGCAAAACTCGAACAGCGGGCGGCGGGCGTATACGAAGTCGGCTTCGAAAACGGCGTGCCGGTCAGAGAATCCGTCGCCGAGATAGAGCACAGGCCAGCGGTCCCGTTTCAATTTCCGCATGACGTTTGGCTTGCAAGTCGCGCAGCCGTGCGCGCAAGCCGGCTGACCGTGCGGGAATGAGACTTCAATGCCATCACCCTTAAGGCGGCCTGAACTTGAAAAGAAATCAGAGCCGTTGCGCGGCCGCCGCCACAAGCCTGATTTCGTGAGAATACGCCGGATCACATGATCCAATCCGTCGCTCACTATGATGAAGGGCAAGGCAGTTTCGCGCGCATACCGCGCAAATCGGTGGAAATGAGGATCGAGAGGAATTGAGTCAATCAGCCGGTTCAACGCCTCCTTCGACGTTTTTACAAGGGCCAGTTGCCGTTGGAGGCACTCTTGGGAACCAATACGCCCCTGCACCCATAAGGCTTCGATTTCCTTCCATGCTGGCTCCGCCAGGCTGGAAAGAATTTCATCCGTGACGTCCCCGCGAGTGATGGTCCCGTCAAAATCACAGAAGACAACGGGATCGATTGAAAGGGGGACGTCAAAATCCGGAAACGCAGTCTTCATAACAAAAGTAGCGATCCTTTCTTCAGTAGTAGTGCGGTTTGGCCGGTGCAGCGGCGAGTTTGCCTCGCAAAGAAATTGAAAATGGTTCCCCCTTTGCGTTTTTTTAGCGCCTTGGCGGTTTTGCGCGAGTGCTTTGCCTTGGCCTCTTCAACCGCGGCGTTCGTCCACAAGGCGCTTAGGCTTTCTCCCTTGGCTAAGCGTCCCGGCGGTGCAAAACCGGAAAGCTAAGCTGTACATGCCACACGCATGGTTTGCCCAAACGTCCGGGTAACGGACTTCCAAGTTGTGGGCGACAGCTCGTTGCACATCCTCAGGACCTTTGCCGTTGGTAAGCTCCAAGCGAAACTCGAGGATGTCATGGAGACCATCCTGGCGCACCGCAACTTGCCAGTTTTCACCGATGCCGGCGACATCGTGGAGAACTTCTTCGAAGATCGCCGGATGCATGTTGCCCGCGCCCATCACCACCATCTCATCGCGCCGGCCTTTAATCGCTTCAATCCTCCGCAGAGACGTCCCGCAAGGGCAGGGTTCATCAAGCAGACGGGTTACGTCGCGAGCGCGATAGCGTATCAGCGGCTCAGTACGCCGCGATAGCGTCGTGAAAACCAGCTCTCCGTAACCCTCGGCATCAGGATTCGCAATTTCAAAGGCGAAGTTATACTCGTCCATGTGATAGCCGCTTTTAAAGCGGCACTCGATGCCCAAGCCCCCGCAGGCCTCCGTCGAACCGTAACCCAAAATGACGGGAGCCTTCCAGATTTTCTCTATATAGTCGCGGTAAACACGGCTCATGCGGTCACCCGCGGCAAAGATGAACTTAACAGGAAATGCGCCTTCCCGCTCCGCGATTTCGGTGAGGCTGACGAGCCAAGTCGGGTCTGCCACGAGCACGTTGTACCGATAGATCTCCATCCTGGAATAGAGATCGCGCGGCTGAAGTTTCCCGGTGGCTGAACAAAAGGCTCCGATGCGCTTGCAAGCCAAGAAGGTGACCCAACTGCTTATCCAGTAGCCGGCATCGAAGGCGCAGGCGACGCGGTCTTCGCGCCGTAATCCGCTCTCCCGCAGCGCCGCCGCTTCATAGAGCGCGGAACGCTCAATTTCGTCATAGCTGAAATAAAGTCTCTTAGGCGGACCTGAAGTTCCCGTCGTCTCGAAGGCGGCCTGAGGCGGCTGACATAAGAAATCCTCCACCGGACAGGAAAGCAAGTCCTCCGGGGTTGTGAACAGATCGCCCAAATCCTCGGGTTTTCGGATTGCAGAGGCTTCAAGACCGCGCTCCTTTAGTTTGCGCGCAAAGAACCTCTGATGCTGCGCGGCATAACGGATTGTTCGGCGAAATGCATCGCGCTGAAGGCTGCGAATCAAAAAGCGCGGCGTGGCTTTACCGCACGCCGTGAGAGAAGAAGCAGAGCCGCCGATGACCATCCGTTCGAAGATACGCCTGAGATCACTGAGCATGAGGTTTTTTGAGTGCTGCTTTGCTGCGCTACATCAAGAAGACCGATTCCCCAGAACGCAGCGGAGGCGGCGCCAGCAGGTCAATATAGGCGGCCTTCTCCAACAACGCCCTGCCCACCTGGGCAACGGCGTGGGCTGCGTCCGGACGTGAAAGGTCACGCTGACGGCGAGCCATTTGCTCCCTGGTTTCCGAATGATTCAGCAGCTTCGCGGTGAGTGCAGGAACTTCTTGAAGACTCTTTGCATAAAGGGCTACACGGTGCTGGATCAGATAGCGGACGTTGCGCTCTTCAGGACCCGGAATCGGGTGAGTCAAAACCATAGGCAGACCTGACGCCAGAGCTTCAGAGACCGTAAGCCCGCCGGGTTTCGTGATTAGCAGGTCCGACGCCGCCATCAACTCTGGAATGCGGTTCGTCCATCCAAACGTAACCAGCTCCATGGGCAGCCTTCCGCGAATGGCCTCGAGCCGCTGCCGCAGGCCATAGTCGTGGCCTGCAACCGCAATAGCCTGGACGGGCAAGCCGCAAAGCGCGAGCGTGGGAGCTATCCTGTCAAGCGGCGCCATCCCCATCCCGCCTGCCATCAGAAGCACCGTTGGGTTTTGAGGCCGGAGGCCCAATGACTGCCGCACTTTTGCCTTTTCGAGCGGCAAGGCAAAAGATGGATTTATAGGGATTCCCGAGATCAGGATCCGATTGGGCGAGATTCCCCAGCCAATTAACTGCAATTTGGTCTGCTCTGTTGCCACGCAAAAAAAGTCGATTTCGGGCTGCATCCAGGGAGGTTCGGCCTGAAAGTCGGTTAGCACGGCGAGGATGGGCGCTGAAAACCATCCCTCCCGCTTTCCGATCGCGGCGATTTCAGCCGCCCCGATTTCGGTCACGACTACCAGATCCGGAGCAAAGCTCTTCAGTTCCCTAAGGACTTTCACGCAACCTCGCCGAAAAACCCACTGCGGCGCCGTCGCGCGGTGTCTCTTTTTGTGGCGGCGTTCATATAGCCAGCGCCAAACCTCCCGCCGGTAACGCAGCATCCACCAGTAGGGCTGCACGTACACCCAGGGAAACCAAGCCGCCGCTGCATCGATGGCATCGAGAGTCCTGACTTCTACATTGTCAGGCCCGTCACTTAAGGCTTCGCGGACAACGGAGGAAGCCTGTACATGCCCGGAGCCGACACTTAACGTCAAAATGAGAATCTTCTTCACAGAGTCCCTATAGTTCCTTTTGTGGTAATGACCCTGATTGGGCTCGGCGGCCCACAGATGAATAGAATGGACGCTGCCGGACGGCAGTTCAACGAGACTTCCATCCTATAACCGTAACCACGATTGGCGCGCACGTGCGTCGTCCGGCGCCGTCCTCCTGGCCCTGCGTATCGCGGCGCTGCAACGGGATCTTCAATCCGAATCCGGAATAGGACTGCCATTCTCGATCTGCTCCTTATTGATTCTAAAGCGTTTTCTCGCTTTGCTCCCTCACCCTGAAGGCCGGTTAGCGCGCCAGACCGATGCCTTCAGCCTCTTTCCGGTGAAACAGGGTTTGCAAAAGATGAAAGCCATGATTTCAAGACACCGATTCGCCACGATGGAATTCATCCAGCTTAACAACTCCAGACGAGACGAAGGAGACCCATGAGACTCATGAGACAAGAAATTTTCAGGATGCGCAGCGC
>JBOGJZ010000271.1:0-8510 GCA_050745645.1 Terriglobia bacterium
AGGCTGGCATCGCATCGAACCACGATCGTAAGCTTCCGACCGTTCGGTTCCGGGAAATCTAACTTTCGCGAATCTGTGCGCTCAATCCCAACCAAGACCTACCTTTTGTTGCGGCCTCCAATTTGACTTTGGAGAAACGTTGTGAGCGCCTGAAGCTGTTGATCAGTGAGATTCGTGAAGGCCGGCATAATCGAACCTGGTGTGTAGCCGGAAGGATCCTTGAAGTGGCCGATCAGCCATGCGTCGGTGCGCCCCCGTGTTCCCTCTTTAGTAAGATCGGGACCTACCTTGCCTCCCTGGCCATCAAGCTGATGGCACATGAAGCAGCCCTCCTGGCGGTATAGCGTCCTGCCATAAGCGATCAGCTGTTGCCTCGGCTCGGGCGCGACCGGCGGCACAGCCTTCACGGGGCCGGCCGATGCGCTTTCCGCATCAAGCCGAGGTAAAGCATGAATGAACTGCGCAAGCTTCCAGCTATCACTTGCTGAAATCGAGGAGTTCCATGACGGCATGCCGGTCAGGCGGATGCCGTTCTGAATAATCCAGAAAAGGTCGGCGTCGGTCCAGTGCTGAACGTGCGGGGAGGTCAGATCCATTGCCGGCGGGTACATGTTTCGGCCCAGGTTTGTGTACCCATGTCCGTCTGTCCCATGGCAAAGCGCGCACGACTCGAGATAAACCTGCTGGCCTTCCTGGATGGCTTTCTGGCCTGCCGGAACAGGACCCTTCAGATTATGGGCCTCGATAGGGATCACCACATCCTTGGCCACGTTGGCCAGTGTTCTCTCAAGAGACGAGGGCGTTTTGTGCGCTGTGCAGCCAACAAGGCAACCGACCAGGGCAGCGAGGACGAGTGCCATGAAAGTATAAACAGCCCGGTGGTTCATTTTATCCCCCTGTGCGATTGCTGAAGCGCCGTGAGCTGCATCTATGTTACCAGAGACTTTACCCGCTCCCAATCACTGAGAAATTGGTCCTGGCCCTTGTCCGTCAGGGGATGCTTGAAAAGCTGCTCGAACACTTTATAAGGCATCGTGGCGATCTCAGCCCCGGCTTTTGCCGCTTCCAGCACGTGGATCGGATGGCGTATAGAAGCCGCGAGAATTTCAGTCTTAAATCCGTAATTGCGGTAGATCGTCACGATGTCGCGGATCAGATCCATCCCGTTATCAGAAATGTCGTCCAGTCGCCCCACAAACGGGCTCACGTAGGAAGCGCCGACCTTGGCGACCAGCAGGGCCTGGGTTGCACTGAAGCAAAGGGTGGAATTAATCTTAATCCCATCGGCGATCAGGCACCTGGCAGCGGTCAGGCCTTCCTTGGTTGTGGGGGTTTTCACGACGACTGACGGATGAAGCTTGGCAAGGCTATGCCCTTGCCGGCACATCTCCTTAACTTCGCGGGAGGTGACCTCCGCGCTGACAGGGCCCTTGACGATCTCGCAGATTTCAACGATGCGTTTCTCAAACTTCGCCTGTTCTTTCGCAATCAGCGTGGGATTGGTCGTGACGCCATCGAGCATTCCCATGCCCGCTGCCTCGCGAATCTCATCCAAATTGGCTGTGTCCAGAAAGAACTTCATAACCTTCTCCTTTCAGTTGCAAAAACTAATCAGGGATGGGCATTCTTGTTCTTCTGCCGTCAAAGAGCGCATCCAAACTCCACGGATAAGCGTTCGCAGAGGCAAGAAGCAACGAGCCGGCAGACACCGCGAAGACAGAGTAATTCAACGGCGCCTTGACCCCAAGGCCGAATACCATCCCCAGTGCAAAGGCCAACGTCAGCAAACCGCTCAGGAAGCCTGTCGCCCTGGTGCGGAAACCGGCAATTAATCCGATGCCCAGAACAATTTCGCATAGCGTGGCGGTCCACCCGACCGCCGGTGCCCAGCTCGCTGGAAACCAGGGGTTCAGCTTGGCGGAGTAGGCCAGAAAATTGTGGAAGTTGCCCCACGCCACAAGCGGAGCGCCCGGCGGTCCCCAGGCGCCGAACCGATCTGCAACGGCGGATAGAAAACCTGCCCCGAAGGCTAGCCGAAGATAGACGGTGGCATAACCACACCATGCCGGGTTTCTTCTTTCCGAATTCGTCCTGATCTTGATGCAATTAAGTTGCGCTCGCATGTCTTTTCCACTCAGCGGCGTCGCACAGTTTTAACTCCGCGCACTTGCCGCGTGGCTCCATCAATGCCGTGTGTAACTCACCCGCTATAGGGAGTTTGAGTCGTCATCACTCACAAACAAAGAACCGCCGTTCCCGACCGCGACCCCCACGGGCCTTCCCCAGGCATTGCCGTCCTCCGTCACAAAACCAGCCAGGAAGTTTTCGTAATTGCCGCGATCAAAACCGCCCTGCCGTCGAAGCGTGAGGCGTCTTTTGACTCCATGCGTCTTACCAACAACCATTCATGGGGGCCACCGCCAGGCGTCCAGCTTATCCCTGCATCAGGCGCCAAAGTACTTTTCATTCCCTGCGGCTCCCTTCTCGTATTCAATCCGTCTCCCGGCCTCGGCTAATCGTTTCTCAAAGGATCCGCGCCAACCTGGTGACAAAGCCGGCATACGAAGCGCCGCTCGCGCCTCGACGACGTTCTCGGAATCAAAGTGCAACAGGTGATTTATTTTCCGCACGGTAATCTGCTCTGGACCAACCTTGAGGCATTCAAAGGAATCACCTGCTTCGAGTTCACCTTCTCTCAAGACTCGGAGCATGAAGCCGACGCGGCCGCTCGCCAGGAACAACTTGGGAAACTCAGGAAGGCCCATCCTGATTCCTAGCTTGTAGCAGGGGACGCGCGGCTGAGTCACCTCCACCGTCGCGCTCCCCACCCGGAAGACCTCGCCAATGTAGATGTCATCTTCAAGCATTCCTTGCACGGTGAAATTTTCGCCGAACTGACCAAAGGTAAAATCCTCCCGGTGGAGCTCGCGCTTCCAAAAGTCGTAGTTTTCAACTGAATAGACATAGGCCGCCTTGTAGATCCCGCCATGGTTAATAAGGTCTGATTGCGCGTCACCGTCCAGATTCAGCTTACGCAGCATCAGCCGTCCATTCACGGGCTTTTTGAAGATACCCGTTCTGACTCTTTTCCCCATGTAGCTGATTTCGCGGCCCTTTGAAACATTGACTGAGAGTATCTTCATCAGCGCTCCCTCTTGATGCGTTGCGAAGCTGAGCGATCCCTGCGCTACCGGAACCTTATACTTGGGGGTGCTTAGATCAGTTCTGCGAGCGGGAACGACCGGTGACTTCGCGGCGGCTCCAAGTAATTCTGCCGGTGCGTCGTAATCAGGAATTTTGTGAAGCCCGTGTTCTCGTTCGGCAGATTGTGTTTCTTTTGCAGTTCCACCCCATCCATTTCCTTCCGCATTTTCTCAAAGAGCTGCGCAGAGGGCGAGAAGCCGATGAAGTGAACTCCAGGAATCGCGGTTGGGCTCACAGGGCCATTGGCATCAAACTCGAATGGATTTTCCACTGTATCGAAATCCTGTCTCAGGAAGATGACCGTGCCCTTGGGCAATTTCTCTCCATAGACGGTTGTCGTCTCCCTCTCAAGACGGGATAGAAATTGCATTTGGGCGTTATGGCCCGCGACGCCGTATTGCTTTACATCGGCTTCGAGCTGCTCCTTGAAAGTGGAGGTCTCCGGCGCTTGCGATGGTGAGAGAACTTCCGGCCCCTCAGCCCGACGGGGATTGAACATGCGATGCAGCCGGTCCTTGTGGTCCAGGCTGTACCAACCTTCCAGGTCAATCGCAATGTGCGAAAGATGCATGATCGTTCCGTGAGCGAAGTAGCTCGCCGGCGTCTGATCGGTATACCCCGGAAGGGTCTCGAAGCTGGGGAGGTTGCCTTGCGCCAAGCCATGAACGTGGCTGGATGTGAACCCCATAAAAAGCATCGCGCCGGCTGGAATTTTATCGGCTCCCGGAATGCGCATCCGCTTGGCGATGGCGCGGGGCATTCCGCGGCCGGCAAAACCGCGGCGGATCGAAGTGACGTTAAAGAGGTCACCCACATAGACGTTTTCGACCGGGATGCCGTTTAGGAAATGCACTCCGGGATGGAAAAGAGCCCGGATCACGTCGCTGATGTGCTCGTTGTAGTCGCTCTTGAAATGGAACGAAACGTCATTGTGTTCCAGGATAAGAGTTGCGGGGTCCTTGGGGAACTTGATGGCGTCGATCAGCGCCCAATCACCGCGCTTGCCGTTATCGAGCGCCCTGGGCATGTATTTGTCTGTGACGTTCGCCGGGATATAGTCTCTAAAGTAAGAAAGGCTATAAGCGATCTGCGCGAATATCCCGCTTGGATTCAGTGGGTATACGCTCTCGATTTCTTCGAGAGCCTTTTCGAAGCGCTTCTGAGCCTTCTTCAAAGCGTGTTGATCACCTTTAGGCAAGTGAAGCCGGACCGTGACCACCGCATGCCAGAGCGGGACCACGGCCACTGGCGCCCCAAGATGGTCTTCAACGGTGACACCCGGCAGTTCATATTGCGTTCTCGGCGGGGCGGCATCAAATCGCTTTGCGTAATTGACAACCCCTGCCCAATCAATTGTGGTAGTCATCACAGTCTCCTTCGAGCTTGGCGTGGAACGTTCATTCGTCAGGATAGCCACGCGCTCTGATCTTGATCTTAATACGACTCAGAGGCTTGCGCATCTGTGCTTCAGTAGCCCGCAAATTCCTCTGTATGGATGTCGTCGTCATCGATCCCGGCGCCGTTCAGAATTTCACGAACGCCTCTTACCATCGGTGCAGGCCCGGCAATGTAATAAATAGGGTTGTTCACGCCCTTCAGATATCTCTTTAACATGGCATCGTTGAGGTGCCCTGTTTCTCCACCCCAGCCGCGGTGCGATCGTTCCCGCTGTGTCATGATTCCGATGAATTGGTAGTATGGATTCCCCGTCTCAAGATGCTGAAGCTCATCGAGGAAGGGAGCGTCTTCCGGTCGGCGGTTAAAATAGAAAAGAAAGATCCGGTGCTTCAGCTTGCGGTGGGCGGCATCGAGGACCATGCTTCTGAAGGGTGTGACCCCAATGCCTCCTGCAAACATGACAGCAGGGCGGGTGATGTCGAGGTGCAGTCTGAAATCGCCGAAAGGCCCTTCAATCTTGACCTCCGTTTCAGGCAGCGCAGCCTCCAAGATTCGCTTGAAGGCTGTGTCTCTCATGCGAGTTGTCACCAGCAGTGTTTCTTCGTCCGGCGAGCTGGCGAGTGAAAACCCGCGCACATTACCTTCTGCGTCTGTTTCGGAGGGGCTCAACAGAGTAATATCCACCAATTGCCCGGCCTTAAAAGTCCAACCAAGCGGCCTGTCAAACCGGAAAGCCATGGTCTGGTCTGCGACCCTCCAGCTCCCGGCCAATCGTGACTTGAAAGTGGGCCAGGTAGAGATTGCTACGCCACTCATTGTGTTGGCCTTTCCTGCATTTCCCAAAATCCAAAGCTGCAGCGACGATTGGAAAGCGTCGCTGCAGCGAGCTTCTATTGGTGGTACGTGCTATCTCAGGCTGCCCGCGTGCTCATCGCCATCTTGGTTTCAAGATAGTGCTTGAGGGCGACAGCATTGTTGTGCAAAGTGTCGTGGGAGCTGTACACCAGTGTGATGTTGTCATGGCGAGCCGCTTCTGCTAGAGGTTTCCAGACCTCCGGTTTTGCGTTAAGCTCGGCAAAATAGCGATGGCGGAACTCCCCCCACTTGGCTGGGTCGTGACGGAACCAGCGCCGCAACTGGTGGCTGGGAGCAACATCCTGTATCCAGCCGTCGAGCTGCAGATCCACTTTCTTGACGCCGCGCGGCCATAGCCGTTCCACGAGGAAACACTTCGCGCCAAGGCAGCCCTTTGCGTCATAAGCTCTCTTTAAGGTGATCATGGATTTCATTCTCCTTTCTATCTGTCTTCACCGTTTGAACAATGCCGTCTGGAAGGCGTCCAGCTCACGGTTGGAGAGGGTCTCCTGCAACCCTCTCACCGTGTCGTGGGAGCCGGTCACCCAAGATTGGGCGCCGGGCTCACATCATCGATTTAAGCTGAACCTCCTCCCATTTGCCGTTTTTCTGCACTTCAACCTTTTCAGCCTGAATGGCTTCGTTATGCATCGTGCCAGTCACCCGCACCTGCTGGCCGACGTAAGGCGCAAGTGCGATGGAAGGAGCTACCAGGACATGAAACTGTTTCGCGCGGGTAAGAATCCCTGCCGGTAGACCGCTTCTCAGGCAGAGTGTCCCGCATTGCTTGACTCCCATGTGGTCATTGCCAGTCAAAGCGTGGTCCTTGAGATAGCAGTTGCTATCTACGAGAGTCCCCTGCCAGACCGTGGCTTTTGGCGCCGCAAAGGCCGCTGCCACAACAACCAGCACGCTTGCAATTACCATGGATACTTTCTTCATTTGAATTGCCTCCTTTAAGATTCGCTTTAGATTCCTGGTTAAACTCGCATTCGAGTCTATTACGGAGATCGGGGCGACGGGGATGATAAGAGAGAGAAATGGCGCCCTGCCAGAAACGTGCGCCGTCACCGCAATCTTGCGTTGGATCCATATTCTCTGGATCGAGCTTAATCTTCTGGCGTTGTATCGGAATTGAACTGTGCAACTCACGCTTTAAGGTAAGGCAAGTTGGCAGCCAAAAGGGCGAGAACCGGGTGATATGGAATAACTCAGTGCAATGATGGTATTTGCGAGGATCGTCGTGTTTCAGATTAGGATGAAGCAACGCAAGAGTCGCCGAACCGCGTTGATGATTATCGTCATCTATGACGAAATGTTGTCACGACGCCAAATTACCAGCATTGCGCTTTTTCAGAAACGCCCTACATCGTCGCGCGAGATTCCGAGACGGCCCATCTTGGAGGCGAGCGTTGTTCGCTTAAGGCCTAGGCGCGCAGCCGCACCACGCGGGCCGCTGAGAATGCCATTAGTTTCACGAAGAATACGCAAAATGTGCTCTCGTTCGGCTTCAGCGAGCGTGTCTGCCGGGACCGGATCTGGCTTATGACGTAGTTTTGACGCCAAGGGGGGAACACGTAAGATACTGCCGGAAGTCAGAATGACGGCGCGCTCGATAAAGTGTTCCAGCTCACGGACGTTGCCTGGCCACGGGTATCGGGAAAGCGTGTGCAGGGTCTCAGCCAGGATTGACTCAATGTTTTTTCCCATCCGGCGGCCGTATTTTTCAAGAAAATATCGTGCCAGCAGAGAGATGTCTCCTGTGCGTTCTCGCAAAGGCGGCAGGGTAATAGGAAAAACATTGAGACGATAATAGAGATCGCTGCGAAAGCGATCCTCCTCCACGATCGCCTCAAGATCACGGTTAGTCGCTGCGATCAAACGGACGTCGACAGTGATGGTCTGGGCGCTTCCCAGCCTCTCAAACTGCCTTTCCTGCAAGACGCGGAGAAGTTTGGGCTGAATGTCTAGCGGAATATCTCCAATTTCATCCAGAAAAAGCGTCCCATGATTTGCGAGCTCGAGGCGGCCAATCTGCCGCGACGCAGAGCCCGTGAAAGCTCCTTTCTCATGGCCGAAAAGCTCACTCTCGAGGAGCCCTGAGGGCAATGCCGAACAATTGACGGTGATGAAGGTCTTTTCGTGGCGGGTGCTGAGATCGTGAATCGCCCTCGCAATAAGCTCCTTGCCGGTTCCAGTTTCACCCAGAATCAATACGGTCGAATCCGTGGGCGCCACCGTTTCAACCTGTTGCAGGACATCTTTCAATTCTGCGCTCTCGCCGACGATCTCGCCAAAGTTGAATTTACTACGGATTTCACCTTCTAGATACTGCTTTTCGCCGGCCAGTTTCTCCTTCTGCTCTGAAAGCTGGCGGAACGAGATGGCGTTGCCAAGCGCCAGTGCGATCTGGTTGGCTACCTGTGTGAGCAGGTCCACTTCTTCATCTGAAAAGGCGTTCTCATGGAGGCTCGCGAGATTCAACGTGCCTAAAACCTTGTCACGGCTGATTAGGGGTATACGGCAGGCCGAACGCACTCCCTGTGCGATAAGCTTTTCGGGGATTTCGAATGGTCTCCCCTCTTCGTGCACACGGTTTTGCACCAGCGGCCGGCGCGCTTTGAACGCCCACCCGTCAGGGGAGTTTTCGAGAGGCAGTAGAAGTTCCTCGTGGATCAGATTCTTGAGGGAAGGCGACGGCAGAGCGTAAACTCTCAGCTTCTGGATGGACGGCTCGAAAAGCGCGAGACCGGTATAATCATACTCCTTGATTTGGCGAAGAGATGCCGCGATGGCCGCGAGCAGGTCCGCGAAATTCAGGTTGGAGATCAACCGGTTGCTGATTTCAAATAGAAGCGCTTCTGAGGCTCTCTTTCGCTCGGTAATGTCATGCGCGATCTTCGTGAATCCCAGCAGCCTCCCGTCAGGATCCGTGAGCGCGGTGAGGACGATCTGAGACCAGAAACGGGAACCATCCTTGCGGACGCGCCAGCCTTCGGTTTCGATCCGGCCTCTCTCTGCTGCTTCCTTGAGTTCTTGGGCGGGCCTGCCGG
>JBOGJZ010000272.1:0-16204 GCA_050745645.1 Terriglobia bacterium
CTTAGAATGATACTCTATGGCTTTAATTTGCCAATGTCAAGGACGCCGATTTTTGTTTTCGTTTGGAGTGGCCGACGGGTATTTTTCGATACACTACACGGAGCTAGGCGGGATTAGCCAATGAACCTGTTGGCGATTGGGTAGCGTCGCCCGCTTCCGAAGGCCTTCGCGGTTACTTTAAGGACGGGAGCGGCTTGCTGGCGCTTGTATTCTGCATTCGCCACCCGGCGGATGGTTTGGCAAACAATCTCCGAGGCAATTCCTAGCTGCGCAACAATCTCGCGCACGGATAGGTTGTCTTCGATATGCAGGCGCAGTATAGCGTCAAGAACCTCATAAGGCGGCAGGACGTCCTGGTCGGTTTGGTTAGGCCGCAGCTCCGCCGAGGGAGGTTTTTCAAGGCATGCTGTGGGGATTGGCGGCGTGGCGGCTTGGCCGTTGATGTACCGCGCCAACTCGTAAACCATGGTCTTGGGCACGTCGGCAATGACCGCCGCCCCCCCCGCCATATCGCCATAGAGGGTGCAATAGCCCACGGCCAGCTCAGATTTGTTTCCGGTGCTCAGCACGAGAGCGCCGAGCTTGTTTGAAAGCGCCATCAGGATGTTTCCGCGGATTCGCGCCTGGATGTTTTCCTCGGTGACGCCTCCCGGCCGGCCGGCGAGAGCAGGTGCTAGGCTACTAATGTAATCTTCAAAGACCGGCGTGATCGGGATGACTTTGAACTGAATTCCCAGGTTCCGGGCCAGGGCTTCGGCGTCCCTCAGGCTCCCGGATGAAGAATAAGGCCCCGGCATGCTGATTCCGTGAACGCGCTCCGGGCCAAGCGCCCGAGCGGCAAGCGTGGCCACCAGCGAAGAATCGATTCCGCCGCTTAGCCCGACGAGCGCCTCCCGGAATCCGCACTTGGCTACGTAATCCTGCGTTCCTAGAACCAGCGCCTTGTAGACGCATTCGATTTCAGAGGCAGGATCGGGATGCAGTTCCTCCGCCGCGCCGCTCACGTCAAAAAACACCATATCCTCTTCGAACGATTTAGCGCGGGCGCGAAGTTTGCCGGCGCCGTCAAAGGCGCAGCTTGAACCATCAAAAACCAGGCTGTCGTTGCCGCCCACGAGGTTTACGTACACAACGGGCGCGCCACGCTCGCGGGCGATGGCCGCGAGCATGTTATGGCGCACTGGGATCTTCCCACGGTGGAAGGGCGACGCCGCAATGTTGAGAATCAACGTGGCGCCCGCGCGCATGGTTTCCTCTACGGGGTCGCGGGAATAAAATCGGCGCTCCCAGAAATTCTTGTCATTCCATGCGTCTTCGCAGATGGTCAAGCCGAGGCGCTGGCCCACGAGCGATGTAATGACGGGGCCGCGCCCTGGCTCAAAATAGCGCATTTCGTCAAAAACGTCATAGAACGGCAGCAGCATTTTGGCGTAGTCTGCGGCGATCTGGCCGTTATGGAGCAGCGCGGCAGCATCGGAGACGGCTTTTCCCTGCTTCGCTCCCGAGCGGCGCACATAGCCGACTAATGCCGGGACGGGGGGAAGGCGCTTTGCCAGCCGATGAAGTTCAGATTCAGAGCGCTCGACGAAGCTCGGCCGTTCCACAAGATCGCGCGGCGGATAGCCACACAGAGCGAGCTCTGGGAAAACAACCAGATCTGCCCCTTGCTCGTGGGCGAGCGAGGCGAACCTGAGAATTCGCTCCGCGTTGCCGTCAAAGTCACCTACGGTCGTGTTGATTTGAGCTAGGGCGATTTTCATGCCGTCCCATTTTGTTCAGAACTTCCGGCTCGATTATAGGTTACGCGAGCGCAAATTGAACAGACCGTAAGTATAAAGGGTCAAGCACACAGGCCTTTCAGCGAGACTCCCCGCCGCTTTACTTCCAGGCCGGCGTCCGCGAGCGGGCAGTAAACAGTGTGACCGGGTCCCGGGCCTGCTTCTGAGCGGCAGGCGCTTTGTTTGGGCCTGCGCTCGCAGAGTGGTAGAATTTTAAAGACTCGTTGGATCATGGATTACCGCAGGGACTCGGCTGCGCAATATGGCGCGAGCAGGCGCTATCCGGCCGCGGCCAACATTCCATTAAAGGTATTCATGTTCCCGCCGGATGATTTTTGAAACCTTCAATGAAATGACCTCGTATGTAAGTCCTAGCGGGGTTTCATCGCAATGACAACATGAGGAGGAAAAGAGGACACGCCATGAATCGTATCGATTACCGTGTGCTAATAGCTGCGACGCTTCTGGTATTTATTGCCGGACCGCCGAAGCTGCGCGCCCAGCAATCGGCGTCTGCCGAGAGCGCTTTTGACCAGACCATCGCCCGGAATTACACCAACACTCGCTGGTTTCCAGATATCATTGGGCCGTACATCAACCCGCGCGTCCCTCCATTTCAGCTTGCTAACTCACAATTATTAGACGAGCTGATCCTAAACGGGAAGATGAAACTCTCGCTTCAGGACGCCATCGCTTTGGCCGTGGAAAACAACTTGAACATTGCAGTAGCGCGTTACAATCCCCAGTACGCGCAGGCAGACAGAGTGCGGGCGGCCAGCGGCCAGGCGACGCGCGGTGTACAGGGGGCCTTTACTTCCTCGGCCTTGTTTGCGGGAGCTTTGGGCGGGGGTATTAGCACGGCGGCATCAGGCGCGGGGACACAAGGTGCGGGCAGCGCGGTAGGCGGAGGAAACGGCATTTTCAATGTCGGTCCGGTCGGGAGTTTTGACCCGATTGTGGGATTTGACGCCGGCATCGGTTACCACGTTTCGCCCCTCAGCACATCAAGCGTCTTTGGGACGCCCATTCTCAGCGAAAATACAGCCCAATACAGCAGCTTCATCGGTCAAGAATTTCCCACCGGTACAAGTTACGCGATCAGCCTGTCCGGTTACCGTCAGTCTACGAATGCTGCTAACGTGCTGTTCAACCCGGAGACCGTGGCTCAGTTTTCGATCGGTATCAATCAACATCTGTTGAATGGCTTCGGCTATCGTGCCAACAAAAAGTTTATTCGTATCGCCGACAATGACATTGGGATTACCAAAGATTACTTCAAGGAACAAGTTATATCGACCATCGCCCAGATTGAGACTGATTATTGGGTGCTCGTGGAAGACAAGCAGAACGTTTTAGTAACCCAGGAAGCTGTTGCCTATGACAAGAAGCTTCTCGCGGACAACCAGAAGCAAGTGCAGATCGGGACGCTGGCTCCGCTCGACGTGATTCAAGCTGAATCGCAGCTCGCTGGCGGGCAGCAGAACCTCATCGTTGCGCAGACCACGTTTCAGCAGCAGCAAGAAGTCATTAAGACCGATATCTCCAAAAAAGTGTCCGGCGAGTTGCTCACCGCGGACATCGAGCCCACCGACCCTCTTCCGGCTCCAGAACCGAACGATGTGCCCTCGGTCGAGGCGGCCCTGGATATAGCGCATGCTAACCGTCCTGAAGTCGATCTAAACGACCTGAACCTTAAAAATGAAGAAGTGGTTCTAAAGGCGAACCGCAATTCCCTCCTGCCGACATTGGATGTCTTCGCCTCCTTCCAGCCCAGCGCCTTAAACGGGCAAATGCTGGTGCGAGGGGAGTCCGGCCTTGGTCTTCTTGGCCTGGGCCCAGTAATAGGCAAAAAGCCGGGCGGTATCGGGCAAGCCTTTTCCCAAATAATCCGCAACAGATATCCGAGCTACTCAGCCGGAATCACCCTTCAGATGCCGATACGCAACCGCGCGGCGCAGGCGGACGCCGCGCGCGCACTGCTTGAAGAGCACATGTTACGCACGCAGGTCCAGCAGACGCTAAACAGTATTGATCTGAGTGTCCGCCAAGCCGTCATCGCGGTGGTTCAAGGCCGGGCACGGGTGGACGCCGCTCAAAAAGCCGTGGATTATGCCCGGCAGCAGTATGTAGACGAGCAGAAAAAATTTCAGGTCGGCGAATCCACCGTCACGCTCGTGATCCAAATGCAGAATAACCTCACTCAGGCAGAAGGCACGCTCGTCCAGGCGCGCGCTGCCTATGCGACTGCATTAACGCAGTTTCAGCAGGCTACAGGGACCATTCTCGTTAAAAATAACGTGCAACTGGTGGATGCATTAACAGGCCACATGCACAACCCTCCTAACATTCCCGGCACTCCGATCACCACGCCGGATTCTCAGAAGGCTCAGTAGGGCGGCTTTATGAAAAGGGCTTTAGAGGGAGGTAGCCATGGTCAGTACTTTTTCTGACCATGGGCTTTTCTGGGTAGCGGCTTTTGGAGTGCGGCAGCTTTCTGCCGCTTTTTCTAAGGCCAGCTTGCTGGCCGATGGATATCCATTTCGCGATGCAGAGTCGTGTGGCGCAGAGTTTGCGCATTTCAAACGCTGCGGTTTCTGGATTCCCGCTGGCGAGGGAATGACAAGCGGGGTAGCGCAGAGCGGTTTTTCCTAACCACCGCAACCGGGAATCGGCAGCCGCGCTGCGCTTACGACCCTGGATTCCCCCCTGCGCGGCTCGCGCTGTGCGTTGACAATCCCGGCCCGATGGAATGCAATGAGTGAGATGGCAAAAGAAAAAGAGGAAGAGGCCATGCCGCAAGAGAGTCTGGAGGGCCGCCATGTTTCTCCTGCCGAGCGCGAATGGCAGGAGAAAGTGTTGAAGCCGGCGCTCGATCAATCGCCCGGCCGTCGGCCGGTTTTTGCCACACCTCCCGGCATCCCAATTGAACTTCTGTACACGCCTGCCGATCTTCCCAATTTCAGTTATGAACACGAGCTAGGCGATCCCGGCGAGTTCCCATTCACGCGCGGCATTCACGCAACGATGTACCGTGGCAAGCTCTGGACCATGCGCCAGTTCAGCGGCTTTGGCACGCCGGAGGAGGCCAACGGGCGGCTGCGTTACCTGCTCGGCCAAGGGCAGACAGGGCTTTCCATCGCTTTTGACCTTCCTACGTTGATGGGCTATGACAGCGATCATCCTCTTGCGGAAGGCGAAGTAGGCAAATGCGGCGTTGCGGTTTCGTCTCTCGAAGACATGGAGACGCTGTTCCGTGAAATCCCTCTCGACCGCGTAAGCGTCTCGATGACCATTAATTCGCCCGCGGCAATCCTGTGGGCGATGTACCTTGCCGCAGCGGAGAAGAGCGGGGTGAATTGGAACTTGCTCTCAGGAACGCTCCAGAACGACATCCTGAAGGAATACATAGCGCAGAAGGAGTTTATATTTCCTCCTGCGCCGTCCATGCGCCTGGTGGTGGATACCATTGCATTTGCGGCGCTGGAGACTCCGCGCTGGAACCCGGTGTCGATCAGCGGCTATCACATTCGCGAAGCCGGAGCCACGGCAGCTCAGGAGCTGGCGTTCACACTACGCGACGGAGTCGAGTACGTCGAATGGGCGCTCGGCGCCGGGATCGATATTGATGATTTTGCTCCACGGCTCAGCTTTTTCTTTAACGCCCATAACAACCTGTTTGAAGAGGTCGCGAAGTTTCGCGCCGCCCGCAGAATTTGGGCGCGAGTGATGAGGGAGCGTTTTGCGGCGAAAAATCCGCGCTCCTGGGTGTGCAGGTTCCACGTTCAAACGGCGGGGTGCTCGCTTACCGCACAACAGCCTTACAATAACGTGGTGCGCACCGCAATTCAGGCGCTGGCCGCAGTGCTCGGCGGGACGCAATCTCTGCACACAAACGCGCTCGACGAAGCGTGGTCGCTGCCCACAGAAAGCGCGGCGCGGCTTGCGCTTCGCACGCAGCAGGTGCTCTCTTACGAAAGCGGGTTGACAGACGTTGCGGACCCGCTCGGTGGCTCCTATCTGGTTGAAAAGCTGACGCTCGAAATCGAGCGCGCCTGCTGGCGGTACTTCGAGCAGATTGATGCCATGGGCGGCATGGTCAAAGCAATCGAGCAAGGGTTTCCGCAGAAGGAGATCCACGATGTGGCTTACGCTTACCAACAGGCTATCGACCGCAACGAGCGAGTCGTGGTCGGCGTCAACAAGTTCGTGTCTGAGGGGGAGCATCCCATCGAAACTTCAGCAGCGGGCGAGCGCGCGCCCGCGGAGCAACGGCTAAAATTGGCGGCGTTGCGCAAACGGCGTGATCGTGACCGCGTGCGCTCGACGCTGGAAGCGTTGGGCGCTGCTGCAACAGGGGATGCGAATCTGATGCCCTATTTGCTGGAGTGCGCCCGCTCCTACGCCACGCTCGGAGAAATGTGCGACGTGCTGCGCCGCGTTTTCGGGACTTATCAGGAGCCAGCCTTCCGGTGACCAACCACCCCATCCGTGTTCTTGTTGCCAAGCCCGGCCTTGACGGCCATGACCGGGGCGCCAAGGTTGTGGCGCGCGCACTGCGCGACGCCGGAATGGAAGTGATCTACACCGGCCTGCGTCAGACGCCGGAGCAGATTGTCAGCGCCGCCGTGCAGGAAGACGTAGAGGCCATCGGCATCTCCATTCTGTCGGGAGCGCACAATACCCTGCTGCCCCGCATTTGCCAGATGCTCCGCGAGCAAGGCATGGATGATGTTTTGGTGGTTGTAGGAGGCATTATTCCGCACGAAGACATTCCCTTCCTCCAACAGGCCGGCGTTGCAAAAATTTTTCAGCCCGGCGCTTCCACACACGACATTGTAGAGTTTATCCGTTCGCACACACGCCGCATTGCGCCGGGCGAAAAAGCCCCGGGGACAATCCCGTAACGGAAGCGCAGTTTGTCATGCTGAGCCGATTCGATCATTTTGCTGTCATTCTGAGCGGAGCGAAGAATCTGATTGCCGAAGTAAAAGTCCGGATTCTTCGCTGCGCTCAGAATGACAGGCGAAGGCACAGAATGACAACGATAGAAGCGAACAGGTTTGGAGCGATTTCGAAGAGGAGCGAATCGGCTGATAATGACAGCCAAGGGTGGCGTCGTTCAGCAGCTGGTCAGGGCCGCTTGAGCTATTCTCTTCTTCCCTTCCTCGCTGGCGTGGCATAATTAGTTTTGTCCCAGCGTGAGAATGCTGCTCGCGAGCCGGATAAGAGCCACCCTCCGCGAGCGGCAAATCCATCTCTGATGTTTGCTTGGGTGCAAGGCACACCTCGCGGCATGCGACGCCCGTGGCCACTGCCGTCACATCATAATGCAAGGAGGCGACATAGTGCGGCGCGACATTTCGCTCCTGAGCGACGACGATCTTCACCTCTTCAATGAAGGCGCCCACTGCCGGATATACGGAAAGCTGGGCGCGCACGAGATGGCCGCAGACGGAGCGGAAGGCGTGCACTTTGCCGTCTGGGCGCCCAACGCCGAGCGCGTGAGTGTGATCGGGGATTTCAACGGCTGGGACAAGTCGAACCGGCCTCTCGAGTGCCGCGGCAACTCCGGGATTTGGGAAGGATTCATAGCCGGCGCCCGCAAAGGAGATAAGTATAAATACCAGATTGCCTCCCGCTATGCCGCATATCAAATCGATAAGGCGGACCCACTGTCCTTTTATAACGAGGTCCCTCCGCAGAACGCTTCGATCGTCTGGGATTTGGAATACGGCTGGAACGATGAAGATTGGATGCAGAGCCGCCACAAGCGGAACTCACTCGCAAGCCCGATAGCAACTTATGAGGTTCATCTCGGGTCCTGGCAGCGCAACCCGGAAGCGCCCGAAGCCCTGCTTGGCTATCGTGAGATAGCCCCTAAGCTCGCTGATTATGTGGTTAAATTGGGTTTCACGCACGTTGAATTCATGCCCGTCATGGAGCACCCCTACTACCCTTCCTGGGGATATCAGATCACAGGATACTTTGCGCCGGCCAGCCGGTACGGTACTCCGCAGGATTTCATGTACCTCGTCGATTATCTTCACCAGCGCGGCATTGGAGTGATCCTCGACTGGGCGCCATCGCACTTCCCGACTGACGGTCACGGCCTGGGATTTTTTGACGGCACCCACCTTTACGAACACGATGACCCCCGGCAGGGCTTTCACCCTGAATGGAAAAGTTTCATCTTTAATTATGACAGGAATGAAGTGCGCAGTTTCCTGCTGTCGAGCGCTCTGTTCTGGCTGGATTATTATCACGCGGACGGTTTGCGCGTGGACGGCGTCGCCTCCATGCTTTATCTGGATTACGCCCGCAACGACGGCGAATGGATTCCCAACCGGTACGGCGGCAGGGAGAACCTCGGGGCCATTGATTTTCTGAGGCAGCTCAACGTGCATGTTTACCGGAACTATCCTGACGTGCAGACTGTGGCGGAAGAGTCAACCGCCTGGCCCATGGTCTCCCGCCCCACAGACGGCGGCGGCTTGGGTTTCGGAATGAAGTGGGACATGGGATGGATGCACGATACGCTCGCCTACTTCGCCAATGACCCGTTCTTCCGCTCCTATCACCAGGGCGAGCTTACGTTCCGCATGATTTACGCCTTCACGGAGAACTTTGTCCTTCCTCTTTCACACGATGAAGTGGTGTATGGAAAGGGTTCGCTGCTGCGTAAGATGCCGGGCTATGACGAGGCGAAATTTGCGAATCTGCGTTTGCTGTTCGGATATATGTACTCGCAGCCCGGAAAAAAGCTGCTCTTTATGGGCGGCGAGTTTGGGCAATGGGACGAATGGCAGCACGGCCAGAGCCTGGATTGGCATCTGCTGAAATATGCTCCTCACCAGGGAGTGCAAAAATGGGTTGAGGATTTGAACCGCCTATATCGCTCTGAACCCGCCCTGCATGAACTTGATTTTGACCCAGAGGGTTTTGAATGGGTCAACTGCCAAGACGCCGCGGCGAGCACACTAAGTTACATCCGCCGCGGCCGATCCACGGCCGGCGTGATGCTGGTAGTCTGCAATTTCACGCCCGTCCTCCGCAACGCTTACCGGGTGGGCGCTCCATTCAGCGGTTTCTGGCGCGAGATGCTGAATAGCGATTCAACCGTCTATGGCGGCGAGGGGAACGGAAACAGCGGCGGGGTTGAAGCGGAGCCCACCCCATGGGATGGGCAACCTTATTCGGTTTCACTCACTCTTTCACCGCTGTCAGTGGTGTTCCTTAAAGGAGATTGCCATGAAGCCGATGCTTGAAGCGAACATTCAAAATTACCTCGATTCCCTGCTCCCGGCGCGCGACGCGATCCTGCGGGAGATGGAACGTTACGCCGCCGCACACAAGGTGCCGATTGTCGGCCCGGCGTGCGCGCGGGTTCTCTGGCAACTGGCGCGAGCGGTTGAAGCGCGGCGCGTGTTCGAGATGGGATCTGCGATTGGGTATTCGGCGTTGTGGATGGCGCGGGCCGTTGGGCCCAAAGGTAAAATTTTCTATACCGACAGCGATCCTGAAAACGCCCGGCGCGCTGAGGCGTACTTGCGCCGCGCCGGCGTACTGAACCGCGTGAAGCTCATGGTGGGTGATGCTCTTGATCTGCTCGCATCCACGCCGGGACAATTCGACATGATCTTCAACGATGTCGATAAGCCCCACTATCCGGCGGCCTTGCGCTTGGCCACGCCGCGAATACGTCCGGGCGGCCTCTTCGTTACGGACAACGTGCTCTGGCACGGGCGTGTGGCAAAACAGGCGCCTCGCGGAGATGTCAGCACCGCCGCAGTCCAGAAATTCAACCGCCAGCTCAGCCGCTCGAAACAGTTCTTCACCATCATCATTCCGTTGCGAGATGGACTGGCAGTCAGCCTGAAAAAGTAGCGCGGCGAATTGAGGTAGCGTGCTCCGGGGGGAAATCGAAAAAGCGGCAGGAGGGCGGCGTTACACCGAGGCTCACCTTGACGACAAAAAGCCGCCTCTAATCCGCCGCTTCGAGAAACCTCTCGGCGTCGATCGCCGCCATGCATCCGGAGCCGGCAGCCGTGACGGCCTGCCGGTAAACTCTGTCCTGCACGTCCCCTGCCGCAAATACGCCGGGTATGTTTGTCTTGCTCCCGTTCAGCGTCTTGAGGTAACCGAGATCATCCATATCAAGCTGACCTTTGAACAGAGCCGTGTTGGGCGAGTGGCCGATGCCAATAAAAAGACCATCGCACGGATAAAGCGTCTCGTCGCCCGTATTCAGATTCTTCAGCCGGACGCCGGTTACCATCCTCTTATCCGGGTCAAGCACTTCAATGACCGCAGAATTCCAGACTGGTTTGATTTTTTCGTTCTGCAGTAGGCGGCCGGCCATAATCTTAGAAGCACGAAGCTGGTCACGGCGGTGAATCAGACTGACGCGGTTAGCGTATCGTGTGAGGAACAGGGCATCCTCAGCGGCAGTATCCCCGCCGCCAACTACAGCCACTTCCTTGCCTCGGAAGAAATAGCCGTCGCAGGTAGCGCAGGTGGAAACGCCGTGACCGAGCAAGCGTTTTTCCGATTCCAACCCCAGCATCTTGGCCGAGGCGCCTGAGGCGACGATCAGGGTACGGGTTTCGATCGTCTCCTTGCCAAGCTCGACAAGAAAAGGGCGGCGGGAAAGGTCCACTCGCGTGACGTCGCCTTCTTTGAACTCGGCGCCGAATTCGGCTGCTTGCTTCTGCATCCAATCGATCAGCTCCGGCCCTTGCACCCCTTGAGGGAAGCCGGGATAATTTTCGACCAGTGTGGTCAGGCTAAGCTGGCCTCCCGCTTCGAGACCTCGAATGACAAGTGGTTTCAAATTGGCGCGTGCCGTGTAAATGGCTGCGGTCAGACCCGCGCAACCCGAACCTACGATCACAACATCTCTCATTCTGCTGCCTCCTGAAGAGCGGCCTGCAAATTCCCTATATTAACCGATGCGCTCATGGCGCGTTGCGCGACAGGTTATTGGATGCTGGAAAGGCTGCATCGTTTTGCGGAGATGCGAGCGCCTGCGGCCTCTTAAACGTCTTCGAGCGCCCGGTCCTTAGTCTCGCGAATCTTTGCTCTAACAAAGTAAATCGACGCCAACGCAAAGAGCAGGTAGATTCCATACGCGGCTCCCGGCCCAGACGCTCCGAGCACAACCGGAAAGCTTACGGTAACGATCCAGTTGGCAATCCACTGTGCGAAGACAGCGACGGCCAGCGCCGCGCCGCGCGTCTGATTGCTGAACATTTCCCCCAGCAGGACCCAGACGCACGGCCCCCAGGACACTCCGAAGAAAAAAACGTACATGTTCGCAGCCAGCAATGCCACGAGGCCCCCTGTGTGCGAAAGCGTGACCTGGCCTTGCGCCGCGTGGGGAGCCATGGAGAACACGGCGACCACGACGGCCAGACTCCCGGCCATGCCCACCGAGCCGCCCAAAAGAAGCGGCTTTCGTCCGACGCGATCAATGAGCCCGATCGCGACCAGGGTCGCAACGATGTTGACCAGCCCGGTCACGACATTGATGGTCAATGAGCTCGAGGATGTAAAACCAACCGTCTCCCAAAGGACAGAGCCGTAATAGAAGATGCTGTTAATTCCGACCAACTGCTGCAGCATGGACAGACCGACGCCCACCCAGACGATTGGTAAAACGAGACCTGTCGAGCCGCGGAGGTCGCTCAGGCGCGGCCTGCGGTCGGTTTCAACCGTTTCTCGGATTCGTTGAATAATCCCTTCGCTGCAGCCGGGCTCGATGCGCCGCAGAACTTTAAGGGCCTCGGCCTCGCGCCGCACTGCGACGAGATAACGTGGCGACTCCGGAACCAGGGCGGAGCCGAAGGTGAAGACCGCCGCCGGAACGACTTCGATGAGAAACATCCACCTCCAGGCGTCAAGCCCCAGCCAATACGGGGCGCTTACCCCGCCGGCTGCGCGGGCAATCAGGTCGTCGCAGAGCAACGCCACAAAGATGCCGAGGACGATCCCCAGCTGCTGAAGCGAGGCGAGCCGTCCGCGAATGTGCGCCGGCGAGATTTCTGCGATGTAGGCTGGCGAGACAACGCTGGCTGCTCCCACGGCGATTCCACTCAGGAACCGGGCAACAATGAAAATTCCGGCGCTGCCTGAAAGCCCGGACCACACCGCAGTAGCTGCAAAGGTCACCGCGGTCAGGAGCATCGTGAGGCGGCGTCCGAGGTGGTCGGCGAGACGGCCGGCGGCAAGAGCTCCAAGCGCGCAACCCAGAAGAATCGAGGCGACCTCGAATCCCGTTGCTGCGTTAGTGGAGTGAAACCCGCGCTGGATACCCGAAACCGCCCCATTGATGACCGCGCTGTCGTATCCGAATAGAAATCCGCCGAGGGAAGCTGTTCCTGCAAGCCACGAGACGTAGACTAGCTGAGTTCGATGGCCGATAACGGTATTAACGGGCTTCGTCAATGTGACAACCTTAGCTCTTCAAAATGCGCCACTCGTTCGCGCCGTCGGCCAGGACGAGCACGAATCTTGCCTGCACCGCCGTCTTCGATTCGATGCAGCGAGAACTAGGCATGGAAGCATTGAAACATATCTCATTCGCTTTACTGAAACCGATTATAATTAGCGCCGAGGGCTTACGATCGGGATTGATTTAATAAACCGCTGAAAAAACCGCTCGGCGTGTCATTTTGAGGAACCGAAGGCAACAAAGAATTCCGCATGTTCGTGAAACCATTAACAAGCAGATTTTTCCCGACTTCGCCGGGACAGGTCGCTTCGCTCAGAATGGTACGGCAGGAACGCTTTTCAACAAGCTGCTAAATATAGGCGACACGGGCCGTGATTCGTCATCTTTAACCCGGGGAGAACTTCGTGATGAATCGCAGGCGATTCGTAGTTTCAGCGGGAGCAGCCATGGCGGGCGCCTTGGGCGGAGGTGGTTTCACGGCTGCGGAGCAAGGGCTTGCCGCTAGCGCGGATTATTCGGCGCCGGTGTTGATTGAGGCAAACCATGTCGCGGCAGAGTCGCCTCATTACTGGGAATTTGCAGTGGGAGGCGGCCACGCCATCCTTACTTTGAGGACGGATTACCACCGCGATCTTCAAAGCATTGCGGAGGCGGCGGGAATCCGGTCCGTCCGCTTTCATGGAATCTTTGATCACGAAGTTGGCGTATGCACAAAGAAGCCCGGGGGCGGCGTTGAATACAACTTCCAGTACGTCGATCAAATCTACGATAGCCTTGTTGATCTTGGCCTGCATCCCTTTGTCGAACTAAGTTTCATGCCGCCTGTTTTGGCAAGCGGAGACAAGACTGTGTTCTGGTATCAAGGCAATATCACGCCGCCCCGCAGTATGAGCCAATGGGTTAGTCTGGTCGAGATCTTTGCACGACATCTAGTCTCCCGCTACGGTGCGAGTGAAGTCAGGCAATGGAAGTTTGAAGTCTGGAACGAACCTAACCTCAATTTTTGGGCAGGCACACAGGCCGGCTATTTTGACTTCTATCATCACACGGCAATCGCCCTCAAGTCTGCGGACCCCCAGCTCCAGGCCGGCGGCCCCGCGACGGCTCAAACCGCCTGGATTCCCGAGTTCCTCAGCGCTTGCCGCACGCGCGGGTCTCCGGTGGATTTTGTCAGCACCCATATTTACGCGGATGACCCTCAGGAATCGGTCTTCGGAAAGCAGGTTCACTATCCGTTGGATCAGGTTATTCCGCGCGCCCTCGCCAAGGTCCGGGACCAAGTGCTGGCTTCCGCCTCGCCGCACTTGCCCATCTTTATCACCGAGTGGAACTCCACTTACATGAATGAGTCGTTGCTGAACGATACAGCGTTTAACGCATCCTTCATCAGTAACACGCTGAACCAGTGCGCGGACCTTGTTGAGGGGATGTCATTCTGGTGTTCAAGCGATGTTTTTGAAGAGCAAGGGGTTCCAAAAGAGTTGTTTTACGGCGGCTACGGCATGATTGCCAGCAGGCGCATTCCCAAGCCGTCGTTTCATGCCTTCACCCTTTTACACCGCCTTGGCGCGGAGCGGCTGCTCGCTGGCAGCGGTCCGCTCATCGCCACTCGCCGCGCCGACGAATCTGTCGCCGTCCTGCTCTGGAACTTTACCCCCCGGGATGAAGAGGGTAAGCCAGTGGCCGGCGCCACAGTCACGATGAAACTTAGTTTAAAGGAGCTTGGGAATCGAAGGAACGCGACGATCATCCGCGTTGACGATCAGCACGGGAGCGCTCTTCCCTCCTATCATGGAATGGGAAGCCCCAGATATCCCACTCTGGATCAGATTGATGTCTTACGGCGGGCGGCCCAACTTCCGCCGGCCATGCCGCTGAGGATTGGCTCAGCCGAACCGGCCATTGTTTCCGTTGAATTGCCCCCGCGCAGCATCGCTTTGATTGAGCTGAAGGGATGAATCCACAATCCACTCAAGAGTCAGAAAAAGCGCAGGAACTCCGTAGCCTGCCAGATCAGCGTTAACTCAACTGGCAGAAGAGCTGGACGGTTCAGTCCCCGGCGTGGTGGAGGGTTGGTAAGCGTGGAAGCCGGCGCGTTCCATGCCGCGCCTCGCTTCGGGATTTTTCATGAACGTTTCCCAGACAAACCCGGTGCGCAGATTCTCCGCCATAAGCATCGTGATCCCGGTATCGATTCCGATCACGTCATTGTCATACCAGTTCGTGAGCGGATTGAATGCATCGACGAATCCATATTTGCACCAAGCGCCTTTTTCTCCGTAACGGATCTTGATGTTCCGGAGGACGCGCATTGCAGCCTCCGGCAAGAATGGCAGCGAACCCGCCGCCGCGCTGGGCACAACGGTTCCATCAATCGGCCCCATCGCGGGTGGTCCTCCCCAGGCCACGTAGCCGTCATGCTGTGAATCGGAAGCCGTGATCCCCCACAAGTCCTCACTATAGTCCGGGAACCGCTTTGCCAGTTGCACACAGAAGAGGCGATGAGCCTTTGTAGCGACAGTCGAATTTTGAAAGTAGTCTGCGTACCGGTCGCGTTTCCCCCGGAAGTCAAACCATGCCTGCGAGTACTGATTTACAAATAAAGGCGCAAACGAACCGATATAGCGCAGGCCGTCATATTCGAATATGGTTCGCTTCCAGGCGTCCCAGGTTGCTGCCGGCAAGGGATGGGTGTAAGCTCCCATCCCCAACAGATACATCATCATGAGCTCGCTGTAATCGTCCCAACGGTAGGGAAGGAAGCCAACCTCTGGCAGCCATCCTTGCGATAGCAGAGGCGTGTCTTCTGCCAGCCAACGCCAATCTACGCGGTTGAATATATCGAAGGCCAGACGCCGGATTTCATCATTCGGAAAATACTCCCGGCAGGCAAGAACTCCACAAAGCAAGATGGCTGTATCAATGGATGAGACTTCAGAGTCCCACAGTCTTTCACCGGTATTCACGTTGGCGAAGTGGAAGAAAAAACCCCGGGGGTGAGCCATCTTCTTCCACAAAAAGCGTAGGGCGGTAAGCACGCGCGTCTGAGCTTGGTGGAGTGAAATGAATCTGCGTTGGTGGCCGATGCAGATCGCGGTCAACCCGAAGCCCGTTGCCGCAATGCTCGCGACCACAGTGTGGTCGGGCCCGCGCACGTTACATCGGTCCTTCACCAAACCGGTCTGCGGGCTGGTCTGTTCCCAAAAGAAATCAAAATTGGCTTTTTCCAAATCTTCCAGAAACTGGTCATCATCCTTGGAAAGATTTGTATTGGATGGCGCCTTGTCTGAGCTGACTCGGGGCTTCTGTGAATCTGTAAGAAGGGGCAGCATCCCTGGCGTGATGAAGGGTAAGCTGACCCCCATCCCCAATATCTGCTTGAGCAACTCACGGCGCGAACGATATTGCCTTTTTTTTCCTTTTCCGGACACGTAAATGATCTTAAACGATTTCTAGCAGATGAGAACGCAGGAAAAGCCGTACAGCACCAACATCCCAGTTTCCGTTCAGGAAGTTTGCAGCTGCTCATGCCGCATGGTGAGGCCGGACTCTCATCCTGCTAACAGGGTCCCATCAAAGTCACGGTTGATCCTCTTGTAGCGCAGCGCTCGCCTTATAACGCTGTCGTGACGGGCCTTCAGCCCACGAAAGCCCATGAAAAACGCTCGAATCCGTCTCCACGGGAACGGTGTGCTAAGTTCTTTATTTGCTGTGCAGCCGGGAAAGCTTTACCTGGTATTTGCGAGGCTGCGGTTTTTCTGCCGGATGGAACGCCGCAGAGCCTGCCCTGAGCGTAGCGAAGGGGCTGAAAAGCTAGCGCTGCGCTACAAGAGAAGGGCCGGCAGGGCAAATGATTCCCGACCTTGACGGAGCCGTGGCCTGCTCATGGTAATCTGAACCGGAAAAACCGGCGTAAGATAATCATGGAGAAGCTGGATGAGTCGTGGCGGCAAAATGGCGGCCGGGGTTGCCGTCA
>JBOGJZ010000273.1:0-11887 GCA_050745645.1 Terriglobia bacterium
TGATCGACTGGACCTCTGCGTCCAGGTTGCGCCGTTCTTTCTGATTGACGGCTTGCCGCGCCTTTCGTTCGTCGAGGTGTGAAAGAAATTCCTGGAGTTGATCCTGGAAGGTTTTGATCTGGCGGGGAAGCGCTTCAATCTTGGATGTCAATTCACCAATACTCTGATCCACCTGTTGAAGCTCGAGCAGAGTTTTTACGTCAGCAAGCACCTTTTCTCCCTCGGTAGCGTCTGCCGCCTCCTCAATAATGCGATCAATAGCCCTATTGTGGCACATCAGGCGGTGACCATCAAGAACATGTAAGCGCTAAAGCGGGGTAGCCCAGAGTTTCGCGTTTCAGAAACTCTATGGCTTTTGTTTTTTCGCGCAACCACCGCAGGGTCTAAACACGGACCCTGCGCTACAACGAATGGATTTGTAGCGCAGCGTTTGCAGTGTAACGCTGCGGCTTTTGGTTGCAATAAAGCAACCGCCGCAGAGTTTCGCAAAACTCTGCGCTACACACTACCACCGCAATCGGGGATCGGCAGCCGCGCTCCAAAGCTCCGCGCGCGCCCGGTGCTATAATGCGTTGAAGGTTCAGCAGAGCATGAAAAAAATCGCAGGCATGCTGGCGGCGCTGTTCTGCGCGTGTGGTCTTCGCGCCGCCCCTCAGACGCGCACGATTGTAGTGTTTCCGTTTGAAAACCAGAGTACAAGCGCGGACCTTGGATGGATGTCCGAGGCTTTTGCCGAGGTGCTCTCCGGCCGGCTCTCCGGCCCTGACCGGTTTGTGCTGGGGCGGCAGGAGCGGAACACTGCTTACGGGCAACTGGGGATTCCACCAAACAGCACGCTGACCCTGGCCAGTGAGTATGAAGTAGCCGAGACGCTGGGCGTGGACTGGGCTGTGGTGGGCAGCTTTACAGTGTCAGGCGGGCAACTAAGCGCCCGCGCCCAATTGCTGGACTTGCCAAAACTGAAACTTTACCCCGCGATTGAGGAGTCCGGCCCGCTAACCGGGCTATTTGCCGTTCAGTCGCGTCTCGCGTGGCGGCTGCTCACCCAGTATGATTCTGATTTCGCGGCAATTCCCGAGGAGCAGTTTGCCCATAGCTTTCCTGTACGGCGGCCGGACGCCCTGGAAAACTATATCCGGGGCGTCTTGGCCACGGATGACGCTACCAAGATCCATTTCCTGACCGTAGCAGATCATCTCGACCCGCTCGATCATCGCGCGGCTTACGTGCTCGGACGGTATTATTTCAAGGATAAGGATTACGGAAAATCCGTCCTATGGCTTTCCAGGATCGATTCCCGCGACTCGAATTATCTTGCCTCGCTTTTTATGAGCGGTGTGGATGACTTTTTTCTCGGTCGTGACCAGGATGCCGAAGCGGAGTTTTTGAAACTGGCCGGGCTGATGCCGCTCAACGCGGTTTGGAACAATCTGGGCGTTCTTCAGGTCAGGCGGTCCGATTATCAGGCGGCGATTGTGAGTTTCAGCCGCGCCTACGAGGGCGACCCGACCGATGCGGACTATGCTTTCAATCTCGCTGCCTATTACTCTGACATGCATCGCTACCGCGAAGCCATTCCCTACCTTGAGACGGCTCTTAAGAACGCCCCGGATGATCTTGGGGCGCGAACTCTGCTTGCCTATGCCTACAGCAAGTTGGGCAACTCAGCCGGCAGCGAGGCGCAACTCGAATGGGTGGCTGCTCACGACGGCAAGGAGATGACAACCCTGAACGCCGGCATTTTGCCGCAACCGCGCCTGAAAAAAGAATACAGCGGGGAAGCGTTCCGGCTGCTCGAAGTAGCCGTGCACAATTCTCTCGAAAGCGAATTGGCCGGCCAGCCGCCGGAAGTTCATGCCACCGTATACTTGATGCGGGGCGAGCGATTCATCCACCAACACCAACTGCCTGAGGCTGTCCGGGAGCTGACAGAGGCTTCACGGTTGTGGCCGGGCAGCGCCGTGATTCATCTCTTTCTTGGGCAGGCTTACGAGCTACAGGGCCATCACCATCAGGCGCTGGCCCAGTTCCGCGCCGCCCTCAGCCTTGACGAGAACGCCGTCACTCATCTGTGGATCGCACACACATACCTTTCGCTCCATCAGGCGCCGCAGGCGCTGGAGCAGGCCAAGGCTGCTCTGAGCCTTGATCCCGGCAATGCGGACGCCCAAAGGCTGATTGAGTCCATTCAAGCTCAGGCAAAAAATTCGCGAGCTGATCCGTGAAACTACGCTGTCTAATCCTCCAACTCGCCATCGTGACGATTGCCTGTTCAGGCGGAGCGTTAGGCGCCGGAATTCAGCCTATGGGCGAGCCTGCCGTGGTTGAAATCCGTCTCGACGGCATGATCAGCCCCATCAGCGCTGAATACGTAGAGAATGGCATTCATCATGCGAACGCCATGCACGCCCAAGCTATTCTGCTGGAGCTCAGCACCCCTGGCGGCCTCGGGATATCGATGCGGGCCATCATCAAGGCCATTATCAGCTCAAAGGCGCCGGTCATCACTTACGTGGCGCCGAGCGGCAGCCGCGCGGCCTCCGCAGGTTTTTTCATCCTTCTTTCCGGGGACGTGGCCGTCATGGCCCCCGGAACCAATACCGGAGCGGCTCATCCGGTGATGATGGGCGGCGGCGACATCGGGAAGACGGAGGCGGCCAAGGTGGAGAATGATGCGGCCGCCTATATTCGCTCAATCGCCGAGCAGCGCGGCCGCAACGGCAAGCTCGCGGAAGCCGGCGTCAGGCAGAGCGCATCTTACACAGATGGCGAGGCTCTTAAAGGTCACTTGATCGATGCCGTCGCCAGCAGTCCGCAAGCCATTTTTAAGCAATTCAACGGCAAGGTCATCAAGCGGATTGGAGGCGGAACAACTACTCTGGACCTTGCCAACGCTCACATTAATAGCTATGCCATGACGGCCCGTGAGCGGCTGCTCTCCCGTCTGGCTGATCCGAATATCGCTTTCATTCTGGGGGCGATTGGCGCGATCCTGCTCTATTTCGAGTTTACGCATCCCGGCATGGTGCTGCCCGGAATCGCCGGGGCAATCGCCATCGTGCTGGCGCTGCTCGGGTTTTATCTGCTCCCCATCAACTATGTCGGCGTTATTCTGATCGTGCTGGCATTGGTCTTGTTCGCGCTGGAAGCGCACGTTAGCACCCACGGTTTGCTCGCTGCGGGAGGCATTCTGGCGATGCTCTTCGGGTCGTTGATCCTCATCAAGTCGCCGTGGCCCGGGACCCATATTCATTGGTCTACGTCGCTGGGGGTCACGTTACCGCTGGCCTTGATTGTGACGCTGCTGATGCGGGCTGTGCTTCTCTCTCAACGGCAGAAAGCGGTGGTCGGCGCCGAGGGCCTGCTGGAATCGAAAGGGGTAGCGCGCACAGACCTTGCGCCCCTCGGCAAGATCCTCGTGCATGGAGAACTTTGGGATGCGTGCGCCACAGAGACGGTTCCCGCGGGCACGCCGGTGCGCGTGCGCTCCGTCGATGGTCTCACCCTTTTAGTTGAACCGTGGCGCGAGTCTCATTAGTGTATACATACGGGGCAGCCGGCGCGAAGGCGCGCACTGAGCCGTTTCCCTGGGGCTCGCCGGCGGCTCAGCTAATTTGAACAGCCCGTCGCTACAACATTGGGTGTCACTATAATGGGTAATTCTCAATATGTGATTCCGCGCCAGGTTAGCCGGCCGATACAAGAAGGAGAATAGTTATGGAAGCTACCATTATCGTGATCATCATCATTCTGTTGTGGATTGCGGCCTGCCTGAATGTTTTGCGGGAATATGAGCGCGCGGTGATCTTCCGTCTGGGCCGCATCCAAACCCCGGATAAGGGTCCGGGTCTGATCTTCATCCTGTGGCCTATCGACAAGATCGTCCGGATTTCTTTGAGAATCGTCGCCTGGGACGTGCCTCCGCAGGACGTCATCACCCGCGATAACGTGTCGCTCAAGGTGAATGCCGTGGTTTATTTCCGCGTGATCAGCGCGCAAAAAGCTGTTCTCGAATTGGAAAATTACCGCTATGCCATCGAACAACTCGCGCAGACCACCCTGCGCTCCGTGCTGGGCGAAGTGGAGCTGGATGATTTGCTTTCGCAGCGGGAAAAACTAAATCTCCGGCTTCAGAGCATTCTTGACGAACACACGGAGGCGTGGGGCATCAAGGTGGCGAAAGTTGAGGTGAAACAGGTGGATCTGCCGCAGGAAATGCAGCGGGCCATCGCCCGCCAAGCGGAAGCCGAACGCGATCGCCGCGCCAAAATCATCAATGCCGATGGCGAATACCAAGCGGCTGAAAAGCTGAGGGCGGCGGCAGAAACTATGCAGAAGGAGCCTGTTGCCATTACGCTGCGCTATCTCCAGACGCTGACTGAAATCGGCGTAGAAAAAAACACCACCATTGTCTTTCCTCTTCCTATCGATCTGCTTACTGCGTTGTCCTTGCGTAATGGCGTTGCAAAGTCCCTGGGCCAACCGGCTGGGGAGACGGATGCTGGCGTTCACGCGACACCGTCACCCTAGCGGGCTGCGGAGGCCCAATGTCTAGCGGCATTGGGACAAGGAGCAGAAACATCATATTTCGCTTTCAGGAGGGATATGGGGTCAAGATTGGAACAAGCAGCAGGGCCGCGCGGACTCTCTGTGCGTCAGCTTACGCTTATTTTTGTTGGCGCCGTCGGTGTTTCCGCTCTGTTCTTTGCTTTAGGGTTTTTGGTAGGAAATAATCGTCATGTGGCGAGCGCAGCTCCTGCTGTGGAGCAGGTTTCACCGCCCAGTGAGATCCCGCCAACAGTGAATCCGCCGCTGCAAAACTCTCCGGCAGCAGCCTCTCCTTCGGCGGTTCCGTTTTCTAAGGCCAACAGCCCCATAGTCGAACAGAACTTGAAAAGTACACCCGGTGGGAAGTTGCCTGCAAGCTCGCCTGCGCCGGCGCCCGCCGCCGCGCCGCCCCAACCTGCACAAGCGCCGCCCCGCGCCAGAGACGCGTCCGTCGGACTGATGTTGCAGATCGCCGCGCTTCATACACGGAGGGAGGCGCTTTCTCTGGAACGGCGGTTGAGGAGACGCGGCTTCCCGGCGGTGCTGCTCACGCCGCAAGAAGCTGGAATGCACGACCGGATGTATCGCGTTCAGGCGGGACCGTTTTCATCGCGCAGTAAAGCTTTGGCGGCGCAGAAAAAGCTCCGCCGGGCAGGCTTCAAGTCCTTCATTAAGCAGTCGGGCTGAGATTCCGAATGGAGTAATCGAATCAGCTATCCTCTAAAAAAAACCATACACAACCTGCACAGCGGCCTCAGGACCCTGCCCGCGAAGTTTGCGATGAGCGTGCTGAGCGGCGTTCTGCTCGTCCTTGTTTTCCCACGAGCGAGCGTGGAACTGCTCGTGTGGATTGCGTGCCTGCCTTTGCTGGTGCTGGCCGTGAGCGAGGCTCGTCCGCTTCGGGCTTTCTGGTGGGGCATGCTTACGGGAGCCGTTTTTCTTACCGGCAGCCTCTATTGGTTCATTGGCGTCATGGAGGGTTATGGCCACCTCACAAGGCTGGAAGCGTTCGCAGCCATGCTTGGTTTCCTGATTCTTTTTTCGCCCTTCTGGGGAGTATGGGCCATGGCAGAGAGCTGGTTGGCGCTGCGATCTCTCAGGCTGGCCCTTCTCGTAGCGCCATTTCTCTGGGTCGCCTTGGAGCTGGCTCGCACTTATCTGATCACCGGCTTTCCCTGGAATCTGCTTGGCTACGGAGTGCAGGCGCAAGGCCTGGAACAGATTGCTGCGGTAACCGCCGTCTACGGATTGTCCTTTTTGGCGGTAGCCACAAGCGCGTTCCTGGCCTGGGCAATCCTTGAACCCAAGCTTCAGTTTGCCCGCTGGGCAGCCGTGGCCTGGCTGATTGGTCTGGCCGCGGTCAACGTTGCTCTGGCCCCTCCCCGGCTCCCGAAACCCAGTCATTTGGCGGTCCTTCTGCAGCCTAACGTTCCTCTTCGAGAGGCTCGCGTGGAACAATGGGAGCCTTGGAAGAACCCGCAGCATCTGGAGGAGCTGGTCAATCTATCTGCCGGGAGTGTCGCGCAGAATGTTAGCTCCGGTTCCCCAACGCCGCTGATTATCTGGCCGGAAAGTTCTGCGCCGTTTTACTTTGGCATGGACCCGGTCTTCCGCGGCGCTCTCGAAACTCTGGCTCGCCAGGCGCACGCATTCGTCGTGGCCAACACCGTCACTTTCCTGGGCCCGGACGCGGAAATGCCTCAAAACACCGCCGTGGCGCTCAACCCATCAGGCAGGCTGATTTTGGAGTATCATAAAATTCATCTGGTGCCGATGGGTGAATACGTACCGTGGTGGTTGCACTTCACCGGAATGGGCAAGGTCACCTCGCAAGTCGGAGACTTTGTGCCAGGCTCCGTTTACACTGCTGCGAAAACACCGGATGGGTCACTGACGGTATTCATCTGCTATGAGGCTATTTTCCCGCAACTGGTTCGGCGGCTCACCCCGCCCGGTCCGGGTGTGCTCATCAACATTTCTGATGACGCGTGGTATGGGCGGTCTTCGGCGCGCTTTCAACATCTGAACATGGCGCGGTTCAGGGCCATCGAAAACCACCGCTATTTGCTTAGAGCCACCAATGATGGAGTAACGGCTGTGGTGGATCCCTATGGGCGAATCGCCGCCGAAGCGCCGCTTTACCGCCTGACAGTTCTCGCCGCGCGGTTCAGCTTTTTTTCGGGCAGAACGTTTTATAACGCTCACGGCGACGTATTTGCCTGGATTTCGGTGGCCGTAAGCATCGCAGGGTTGGGATACGCCTTGCAAGGACGCGCGCACAGAGCCTGAGCGCGCCGTACGGACTGGTTTAATATCCGGCGAGCCGGCCTATTCTTGGGGAGGATATAACGTGATCGACGATCTTGAGAAAGAGTATGAATCTATCAAGCGCCGGGTTGTTGATTTGCGAGGTTTTCTTTGACCGAGAACGCCTACGAACTGAATTGGCCGCCCTCGAGCGGCAGATGGCTGATGCTGATTTTTGGCAAAACCCGGAAGCTGCCCAGAAGGTTCTTTCCAGCCGCCGCAGGTTGGAAGGACAACTCAAAACTGACGCCCAACTTGCCGGTAAGCTGGGAGACCTCGACGCCTATTTCGAGCTGGCTCGCGAGGGTGAAGATGTAGAGCGCGAGCTGCGGCAGGATATCGCTTCATTCACTGGGGAAGTGGACCGTGTTGAAACCGCTTCTCTGCTTTCAGGCGAAAACGACCGCCTCAACGCCATCGTGACCATTCATCCCGGTGCAGGAGGAACTGAGTCCCAGGACTGGGCAGAAATGCTGCTGCGGATGTACAAGCGTTGGGCGGAACGCCAGGGCTTCAAGTTCACGGTCATGGATTATCAGGCCGGTGAAGAAGCGGGGCTGAAGTCCGTTACATTTTCCGTGACGGGAGATTACGCCTACGGCCTGCTCAGCTCCGAGATTGGCGTCCACCGCCTGGTCCGAATCTCTCCGTTCGACGCCGCCAAGCGGCGCCATACCTCGTTTGCTTCGGTCTTCGTCAGCCCCGAGATTGACGATGACATCGAGATTGACCTTAAACCTGATGAAATAAGGGTGGAAACATACCGCTCGACAGGCGCGGGAGGCCAGCACGTGAACACCACCGACTCGGCGGTGCGCATCGTCCACCTGCCCACGGGTCTCATTGCTACCTGCCAAAATGAGCGGTCACAGCATCGAAATCGGGAAATGGCCATGAAGGTCCTGCGCTCCAAACTGTACGAGCTGGAACTCGAAAAGCGCCGCGAGGAATCCAAGAAGCTCGAAGATTTAAAGGGTGACATCGCATTTGGAAACCAGGTGCGCTCATACGTCCTTCACCCCTACCGCATGGTGAAAGACCACCGCACCCGAGTGGAAGTGGGCGATGCGGATCGCGTGCTGGACGGCGATATCAGTCCCTTTATCAAAGCCTTCCTGCTATCGCGCCGCGCAAGCAGCGGCCTTGCCGAGGGCGCGCGGGCAACTTCGTAATCAACAGCCTCCACTCTGCTCAATGAGCTTCGCCACCAGACTGGTCCAGCCGGTCTGGTGGCTGGCGCCCAATCCTTCTCCGGTATCACCGTGAAAATATTCGTAGAACAAGATCAAGTCTCTCCAGAACGGGTCGGTTTGCTGCCGCTCGCAGCCGCCAAAGACAGGCCGGCGGCCGTCATCGTCGCGCGAGAAAAGTGAGATCAGGCGGCGCGAAAGCTGCGTGGCGACTTCCCACAGGTTCAAGCTTTCGCCGGAACCGGCCGGAAAGCTGACCTTCAATGAATCTCCGTAATACCAGTGGAACTTCTGCAGGGACTCAATCATCAGGTAGTTCAATGGAAACCAGACCGGTCCGCGCCAATTCGAGTTGCCGCCGAACATTCCGGTCGTTGATTCTGCAGGATCGTAGGCCACGCGGTTCTGATAGCCATCCAGTTGAAGGACGTATGGGTGTTGTTGATGGAATTTGGAGAGCGAGCGCAGCCCATGCGGAGAAAGAAACTCAGATTCATCCAGCATGGTTCGTAGCACGCGTACCAGGCGCTGCTTGCTGACCAATGAGAGCAGCCGGCGCGGACCCTCCGGGCTTTTCACGCTTTCATCAACGTGGTGAGCGGCCATCAGGGGCTTATTGTTCAGGAACCATTGCATGCGCCGCTTGAACCCAGGGAGTTTATCGACGATCTCAGGCTCGAGAGTCATCACGCCGAAGAGCGGGATGAGCCCCACCATCGAGCGAATCTTCAGAGGATACCGGACGTCGTCGGGGAGGTGGAGCACATTGTAGTAAAAGCCGTCATCCTCATCCCATAAAGCAATGCCCTCACCGCCAAGGTCGTTCATGGCGTGCGCAATGTAAACAAAATGCTCAAAAAATTTGCTTGCGACATCTTCGTAGACCGGGTCGCTGTTGGCTAATTCTAAGGCCATGTCCAGCATGTTCAGGCAGTACATTCCCATCCAACTCGTCCCGTCGGACTGTTCGATGTGTCCGCCCATGGGCAGCTTGGCCGAACGGTCAAAAACGCCGATATTGTCCAAGCCCAGGAATCCTCCTTCAAACACGTTCATGCCATCCGGATCCTTGCGGTTTACCCACCAGGTGAAGTTCAGAAGCAGCTTGTGAAAGACTCTTTCCAGAAACGCAAAATCCGCCTTGCCGCAAATTCGCTGCTCAATTTTGTAAACCCGCCAGGCGGCCCAGGCTTGCACCGGCGGGTTGACGTCGTCAAAGGACCATTCGTACGCGGGCAGCTTGCCGCTCGGGTGCATGTACCATTCCCTCAGAAACAGGATGAGCTGCTCCTTGGCGTATTCCGGATCAATCAGGGCAAGGGTGATGCAGTGGAAGGCAAGGTCCCAGGCGGCGTACCATGGATATTCCCATTTATCGGGCATCGCGATCACGTCTGAATTATAGAGATGAAGCCAGTCTCGGTTCCGGCCGTGAAGGCGTTGTTGCGGCGGCGGCGGCATCACCGGGTCGCCTTCGAGCCAAGTGGGTACGTCATAATAGTAAAACTGCTTGTTCCAGAGTAAGCCGGCAAAGGCCTGCCGCTGCACCTTCCGGCAATCTTCGGCGACATTCTCCGGCTGGCGCAGAGCGTAGAACTCGTTCGCCTCTTCCAATCTATTTTTGAAAATGTCTTCAAACTCCGGGCCGAGCATTTCAGATGAGGGCGGCTGGTTTCGCAGTCTCATGCGAAGGGTCCCGCTCTGGCGTGGCGCGATGGTCAGCGTGTTGTGGGCGGCCGCTTTCGTGCCTTCAAACGCGGAGTTTACTGCCGACCGCTGGCCGTGAATAACGTAGTCGTGGAAAGCGTCTTTCACGTAAGGATCTTGATTTTCTGAGCCCCACAAACGCCGGAAGTTTGTGGCGTTATCGGTAAAGAGCAAGGGCGGCCCGGCGTCGAAGGCAAGCCATCGCTTGCCATAGTACGAATGTTCCGCTTCTAGCGCCGTCATTCCCTGAGGGGCGGCCACAGCCCTCAGGGCCGGCTTGACGCTCTCCCGCCCCCACGCCCAGGTGTTGCGAAACCAGAGCGTGGGGAGCACCTGCAAGGCAGCGGTCTCGGGTCCGCGATTAAACGCCGTGATGCGGATCAGAATGTCTTCAAAGGCAGCCTTCGCGTACTCAATGAAAATGTCGAAGTAACGGTCCTCATCAAAAACTCCTGTGTCGATCAGCTCAAATTCCCGGCTGAGCTTCCCGCGCCGCGCGTTTTCGTCCAGCAACTGTTGATAAGGGAATTGGGCCTGAGGGTACTTATAGAGATATTTCATGTAGGAGTGTGTAGGCGTGGAATCTAGGTAGAAGTAATACTCTTTTACGTCTTCGGCGTGGTTTCCCTCATAGCCGGTGAGTCCGAAAAGCCTCTCCTTCAAAATCGGATCACGCCCATTCCAGAAAGCTGGAGCGAAACAGATCAGTTGATGGCGGTCACAGATTCCGCCGATGCCGTCCTCGCCCCATCGATAGGCTCGGGAACGGGCCTGGTCGTGAGGAAAGTACTCCCACGCATCACCGTTCGCGCTGTAATCCTCCCGCACTGTGGACCACTGCCGCTCGCTCAAATACGGCCCCCAGCGCTTCCAGTTGACCTTTCGTTGCCGCGTCTCTTCTAAACGCGCTTGTTCTGCAGTCATTCCAAACTCACAATGAGGGAGCCGCCCCTCAATACCATCACGATGTTACCGGACTCGCTTACCAAAGCGCCAGTCTCGGGCACTGATTCCTGCATAATCTGTTCAGCAAGATGCCGGGCCGCCTACTCGAAGTAACTCTTCTCAAAGCTCGACTCGAAGACTTCGATCAGGGTTTTGCGGTTGATGGCTTGCAGCCACGGCACGCGCCCGATAACCGGAACTTTTCCGAACTGCTCGACCGCCCGGAGGTTTTCTGTGTTGTCCGGTCCTAGCATGACCACGCCAAGCGGCTCATTCCCAGCGGCGCGCAGGGCGCGGAGCGTGAGTAAAGTGTGGTTGATAGTGCCGAGGGTGGTCCGAGCCGCCACAATCACCGGAAACTGCAAATGCAACGCCAAGTCCAGCATGGTTTCTGTTTCATTCAGGGGCGCCAGGATGCCTCCCGCGCCTTCAGCAATCACCCGCATGCCTCGCGCTGACTC
Organism: Terriglobia bacterium; assembly: GCA_050745645.1. GTDB lineage: Bacteria > Acidobacteriota > Terriglobia > UBA7540 > UBA7540 > RH2-MAG17b. The sequence goes on from JBOGJZ010000273.1 coordinate 11,159, forward strand.
CGGCAATTGAATGCGACCGAGTTCAATTTGTACGCCGGCTTCGCGCGCAGCGAGATGCGGCGAAACCGGAGGGTCAAACCGGTAACACTCTTCGAGGGTTTTCTCCTTCGGGATCTCCGCCCATCGGCGCACTGCTTCGCGGTCTGTTCCTTCAATGATTCCTGTCTGAACTGGTTTCCAGTAAATCGCGTCGAGCGCGGCGGAGAGCAAGGCGGAGAGCACCGTCTTGCCCGCGTTGGTGTCCGTGCCAGTGATGAAGAGGTGTTTTTTCATTGAGCATCGCCCGATTGCAGCCAGCGCGCCGCCGGTACGGTGGCGCGATCCGCAGCCAGTCCGCACGCTTCTGGCATGATGCGGCCCAGACGGTCACAATCGGCTGCAGGGAGTCCGGCGTTTAGCGAGAGCCGTAGCCGCGCGGTTCCATCCGGGACGGTGGGCGGGCGGATGGCGCGGATGGCGAACCCTTCCACGCGGAGCCGCTCTGCTGCTCGAAGCGCGTGTTCGTTTGGGCCGAGTATCACAGGAATGATAGGTGAATCAGAACGGCCTGTGTTCAATCCCGCTTCGTTAAGCCGGGCGCGCAGCGAGGCGGCAAGCGCCAGCAAGCGCGCGCGTTGTTCGCCTGCCTCGCGCACCAGGCCGATCGCCGCGCGGATTTGTGATGCCATGTAAGGCGGGAGCGCGGTCGAGAAAATAAACGTGCGGGCGCGGTTTACCAGGAACCGCTTA
>JBOGJZ010000274.1:0-1558 GCA_050745645.1 Terriglobia bacterium
TTCCTCTTCATAAAGCCCGGCGAACGATGTCGCCGCTGCGGCGCGCAATTTCTCCGCATTCATCAGCCGCGACCGCTCCGCCTCAAGCGCCGTATCTTCGCCGGGCTCAAGCCGGGCCTGTTCGAGCTCCTGCATCTGAAACCGAAGCAGGTCGATGCTCCGCAACCGGTCTTGCTCGTTTTGGGTCAACTCCCCCATCTGCCGCTCGAGGTCCCGGCGGCGGCGGTAGAGTTCCCCAATCTGTTCCAGCAGATCTTGGCTGCCCGCGAACTGGTCCATCAGATCGAGTTGGGCGTCGCGTGCAAGCAGCGCAACATGCTCGTTCTGCCCATGCACGTCGGCGAGCTGCTGCGCCAAGCGTCGCACGGTTGCGAGCGTCGCAGGCTGGTCGTTCACAAGCAGGCGGCTCTTCCCTTCGGCCAGCACCTCGCGGCGCAAGATAAGCTCCCGTTCTTCACCGTTCCCTAAACCATGCTCTTCCAGCCACTCACTCCAGGGCGCGCCGTCAGCAGCCTCAAAGACGGCGGTCACTATGGCCCGGTCTTCGCCGGTGCGAATGATGTCCATTGAAGCCCGCCCGCCGAACACGAGTCCGAGGGCCCCGACAAGGATAGATTTTCCCGAACCCGTCTCGCCCGAAAGCACATTCAGCCCGGAGAAGAACTCCAGGCTGAGGTTTTCTACAACGGCGTAATTGCGGATGTGGATTTCGCGGAGCATACGACGGATTGTTCACCGCAAGGGTATCAAGAACATCAAACTGCGCCTCTTGGCGTCCTCTTGCCGTGGTGGTTCAGTTTGCGCATGAATTGGCCTAGATCGCGCAAATCGCGCACAAGCGGTTTGAATTCGCTCAGAGGCAGAACGTTCGCGCCGTCGGAAAGCGCGCGGGATGGGCGGTCATGCACTTCCATGAAAACTCCATCCACACCCGCAGCTACGCCGGCGCGCGCCAGCGTCTCAATAAATTCCGGCTGGCCGCCGCTGCTGGATCCCGAAGCGCCTGGCAATTGCAGAGAGTGGGTCACATCCAGAATTACCGGATATCCCCAATCGCGCATCACCTTCAGGCCGCGCATATCTACCACCAGGTTGTTGTAGCCGAAGCTGCTTCCCCGCTCCGTCAACAAAATCCGATGGTTGCCGGTGCTCGCCACTTTTTCCACGGCGTGGCGCACGTCCCAAGGAGATAGAAACTGACCCTTCTTGATGTTCACCGCTGCTCCGGAGCGTCCTGCCTCGACCAGCAGGTCCGTCTGCCGCGACAAAAAAGCCGGTATCTGGATCACATCGCAAACTTCGGCGGCGGGGGCCACCTGGCTTGTTTCGTGCACGTCCGTCAGTACCGGGACGCCAAATTCCGCCTTCACTCGGGCCAAAATTTTCAAACCGCACTTCAGGCCAGGGCCGCGAAAGGATTTGAGAGAGGTCCGGTTCGCCTTATCGAAGGACGCCTTGAAAATATAAGGTACGCGCAGGTCGCGCGCCGCTGTCGAAAGCGCTTCCGCCATCTTCAAGGCGTGCCGCTCGCTTTCAATCACGCACGGCCCGGCGATCA
>JBOGJZ010000275.1:0-4058 GCA_050745645.1 Terriglobia bacterium
GCACCGCGTGCTCAGCCACCTCCACTGCGCCGACCAGAGCGCTGCCGGCTCCCGCTTCGATTCCACGGTGCAGGGCCGAACTGCGATCGGGCCTTACGGCGGCAAGAACCATCGCATGCCGAATGGCATCTACGTTTCGGCGCCGCTGTACGGCGCGAGCTACGGCGTGATCACTACGGTAGCTTTCAATCCGTTTTACGGAGAGATTGACCCAGCCGCCATGGCAAGACTTATGGTGATCGAAGCGGTCACCCGCGCCGTCGCCGCAGGCGCGGACTATCGCGACCTCGCGTTGTGCGACAATTTTTACACGCCGCGCACGCGGCCTGAGGTGGCATGGGACTTGACGCGCATGGTGGAAGCCATCGCAGAGCTTTCCGTAGACCTTGGGATTCCGTTCATCTCCGGAAAGGATTCGAGCTCAGGCACGTTCGACGCGAATGGACAGATCATCGAAGTTCCTCCCACGCTCGCCGTTGCCGCTTTTGGCCGCGTGCCTGACGTGAAGCGAATTACGACCAAGGACTTTAAGCAGGCTGGAAATAAGATCGTTTTGCTCGGCGCCACGGACCCAGACGCGCTAGGAGGAAGCGTTTACGCGGACACGCTCGGCCAGCGTGGAGACTCTCTATTCAGCGGCAGCGACGCGCAACCTACGATGGCGCTGTGGGACGCTTTGTTGAGGCTCCACGCCGCCGGTCAATGCCTCTCCGCCGCGGCCATTGGCGAAGGCGGCCTGTTCTTGCGGCTGTTCGAAGCAGCCTTTGGCTCTGGATTGGGCGCGCGGGTGGAGTTTGATCGATGGCGCGAGAGCCGTCGTCCACCGGCGTCATTACCCCCTGACGCCTCGCGCAAGGACGGAATGCTCTTCGGTGAATTTATCGGAGCCGTCGCCGTGGAAGTTCCGCCGTCGTTCGATACTGCCGCCTCTCTCGGCAATCTACCCCACGCGATCGTGGGCGAGGTGATATCAGACGCCCGGCTTGAGCTGACCGAAGCGGGCAGCGTCCTGTGGCAGGAGCCTGTTTCAAGCTTGGCCGAGGTCTGGGAAAAGCCTTTTCGGGAGATCCTCGAGTGACGCTGACCGCCATCCTTTACGCTCCTGGCACGAACTGCCATGAGGAAACCGCGGCGGCGCTGGAGCGAGCGGGCCTCGCAAGCGGTCTCGTGCTTCTTCGCGACCTTTTGGACGGGCGCTCGCGTCTGGGCAACTACCAGGCGGCGGTAATTCCGGGCGGATTCTCTTACGGCGATCATCTCGGCGCCGGCCGCGTTCTCGCCACAATGCTCATGGCGCGCCTGGGCGATCAGTTAAATGAGTTTCTGGCCGCCGGCAAGCCTCTGCTTGGCATTTGCAACGGCTTTCAGGTTCTGGCGGAGGCCGGCATCCTGCCCTTGCGTTCTCCCGGCAAGCGAAGCATGGCGCTCGTCGAAAATCAATCGGGGCGCTTTGAAGACTGCAAGGTGCGTCTGTTGGTCTCGCGCCAAGAATGCCTCTGGACGGAAGGTCTCGGCGGGGAAGTGCTGGCAATGCCTTCAGCACACGGCGAAGGCCGGCCACTCATACCCGGTTCGCCCGATGCCTGCAAACCCAGAGTAGTTCTAAGCTATGCGGATGCAGCGGGAAGTCCAAGCAGTCATTATCCGGAGAACCCCAACGGTGCGCCTTGCGCTATAGCAGGGATTACGGATTCAACGGGCCTTGTGTTGGGTCTTATGCCGCATCCCGAACGCGCCTCGCTCGCCGGTCACTATTCTCAGGACGGCCTGAAGCTGTTCAAAAACCTCGCCCGCCGGCTGCGCTCGTGATGGAAGTTTGTCTCCGCCTGGGATTCGCTCCTATAGGGAGCTTAATATCAGCGCTCACGCTTTGTTTCGCATGGTACAATTCTGCCGATTGCATTAGTCGCTCTGTGTCGCGCGTGGCATGGAGGTGCGGCCATCCGGCAAGCTCGGAGTTTTAAAAAATTATCGAGAGCGTAGATGGGCCAAACCATATGGACGTCTTTTCGACGGCTCAACGCAGTGAGATAATGCGCCGTGTCCCCTCAAGGGACACGAAGCCCGAACGATTGGTCCGCAGCGTCGTCTCGCGCATGGGTTTTCGGTATCGGCTTCACTCAAAACACATTCAGGGGTGCCCTGACCTAGTATTCCGCCGATTGCACAAGGTCATTTTCGTTCATGGCTGTTTTTGGCACGGACACAATTGCAAGGCGGGAGCGCTTCCGTCGTCGAACATCGACTATTGGAAAGCAAAGATCGGCAGGAACGTCAGCAGGGACAAGAGGACGCAGAGGGCGTTGCACCGTCAGGGATGGAACGCCCTAGTTGTATGGGAGTGCGCGGCTAAAAGCGACAAGACGCGCGAGCGCATACGTAGGTTCTTGAATGGCTAAAATGACGGTGCGTCAGCTAACTTGGTACGAGTTTTTCGCCGGCGGCGGAATGGCAAGGCTCGGTTTGGGGAAGAGATGGAAATGTACTTTCGCAAATGAATGGTGTGAGAAGAAAGCCGCCGCGTACCGCTCCTACTTCGGCTTTTGTCCCGAACTCAATGTCAGCGACGTTGCGAAGCTCCGCATATGCGACCTCCCAGGGACGCCCGATCTCGTATGGGCCTCCTTTCCGTGCCAAGACCTTTCTTTGGCTGGCTCCGGAGCGGGATTGACTGGAAGGCGAAGCGGCACCTTCAGACCGTTTTGGAAATTAATCGAAGGGTTGACCCGTGATCGGCGTGCTCCCGCGCTAATTGTGCTAGAAAACGTCGTCGGCACTTTGACATCACACGGCGGAAGGGATTTCGCTGCGATCGTGTGCTCCTTCTCGAAGGCTGGCTACCGTGTGGGAGCGCTCGTCATCGACGCTCTCCGCTTCCTGCCTCAATCGCGCCCTCGGCTATTCATAGTTGGCACTAGATCAGATATCATGGTCCCACATTGCCTGGAATCCCCGGCTCCCAGCGAGCCTTGGCATAGCAATTCACTGTTGAAAGCCTACCAAAGATTACCGGGATCGCTGAAGGCATGCTGGGTATGGTGGAATCTACCGGTGCCACGCAGTCACGTTCCGACGCTTGCGTCCCTTATCGAAGATCCTCCTAATGGAGTCTCTTGGCACAGCCCGGAAGAAACTCAGAAGCTCCTCGGCTTAATGACCGCCCTGCATCGCAGAAAAACCGAAGCTGCCAAGTCAGTCGAAAGCTGCCAAATAGGAACCATCTATAAGCGAACAAGGCCCAACCGGGATGGCGTGATGGCGCAGCGCGCTGAAGTGCGTTTTGACGGAATCTCGGGATGCTTGAGAACGCCGGTCGGTGGTTCTAGCAGACAAACAGTCGCAGTGGTTGAGCATGGGAGCGTGCGAACGCGCCTGCTCTCTCCACGAGAGGCGGCGAGGCTTATGGGCGTTCCCGATGAGTATCCGCTGCCTGTCGCTTACAATGACGCGTACCACGTCTTCGGTGATGGTGTTGCTGTGCCTGTCGTCAGCTGGCTTGACAAGCATCTACTAAGCCCTTTAGCGGCTCGCGCGCGGTTTGGTCAAACCATCCAGGAGGATGCCGCGCAAAGTGCCTGACAAACAAACCGACAGAATTGAGGGACCGCCAACTGAGCTCGATTTCGAGAAGTCATTGATGTTTTTCCACGCCTACATGTATGGTCCCCTTCAGGGAAAGCGCCGATTATATGAAGCTCGCGGCGTGCACTCTACCGGTGTGGCAATGTCTTCAGACTGGGAGGTCTTCGCTTCGATTTTAGTTAGGGACGTCGGGAAAAAGTTGGTAGCGGGTGTCGACTTGTCGCGCCACGAGGTGAAGTCGGCAGCGAACGGCAGAAGCTATGAATATCAGTACCACAAAGATACCGGAATGAAGAAGCTGAAGGATGACATGCGGGTCGGTCATCTATTTTTCGATCATCGGAACAACCTGCGGCACGTGGACCTTCGTTACGCGCACGGGAGCCAAATGAAATCCTTCTTCCAAAAATGGCTCAGCGAGTACCCCGACCCTTATCCCCAGCGGTACCGGAAGAATATACCCTTCCAGTGGGTCA